>QMMS01000323.1 GCA_003647375.1 Deltaproteobacteria bacterium | reverse complement strand
TGCTTGCAGTCGGGAATTTTCAACCGGTTCAGAAAACAGAGGGAGAAGACACATGATTCAATCGATGCGGATACTAATAGTGGATGACGAGGAGCCGATTCGCGAGGCTTTGGGTGCATGGCTTGTCAAAGATGGCTATCAGGTCAATACGGCCGATTCAGGACAGACGGCCCTGGCGTGTATCGAAGACGGCTGGTTTGATCTGTATCTTGTGGACATTAAGATGCCGGGCATGGGAGGAATTGAGCTTCTCGGGAGAATCAAGGAAATTCAACCGGATGCCAACGTCATTATGATCACCGCTCACGGGTCTATCCAGACAGCGGTGGAAGCCATGAAACGTGGTGCCTGTGATTATATCTGCAAACCCTTTGATCCGGACGAACTGTCTTTGATGACTGAACGGGTGTCGGCCAATCAGGCACTGAAGAATGAAAATCTGGTGTTGCGCGAGCAGCTCATGGAACAGCAGGAAATTTCTATTGAGGGCATCGTGGTGGCGTCTGATGCGCTGCGGGAAGTGTTTGACAGTTTGGTGGACGTGGCACCGTCGTCAGCGCCGGTGCTTATTACCGGCGAAACAGGCGTGGGCAAGGAGATGGTGGCACGGGCAATTCATATGCAGAGCGGCAAGGCATATGGACCCTTTGTTGCCATCAACTGTGGTGCTCAATCTGAAACGCTTCTGGAGAGCGAGCTCTTCGGTCATGAACGTGGCGCGTTTACCGGTGCGGTCAAAGCCCGTCGCGGAAGACTCGAAATGGCGGATAATGGGACACTTTTTCTTGATGAAATTGGGGAAATCTCACCTAAAATGCAGGTCAGCCTGCTGCGCGTTCTTGAGGAAAAGAAATTTCAGCGGCTGGGTGGAAGCCAAGAGGTCAGTTCAAGTTTCCGACTGATTTGTGCAACGCATCGCAATCTCCCCCAGTTGATCAAAGAGGATCAGTTTCGTGAGGATTTTTATTATCGAATCAATGTACTCTCAATTGACATTCCCCCGTTGCGTGAACGCCTGGCAGACGTCCCGGTACTTGCTGATCATTTTCTGGTTCACTTTGTCCAGGAAACGGGCAAGCGTCTGGAAGGGTGGACCCAACGGGCCATTGGGATGCTGATGTCTTACCACTGGCCGGGAAATGTCCGCGAGTTGCGCAACGTGGTCGAAAGGGCAGTGGTTCTTGCCCGGGGTCGTATGATTGGAGCCGATGAACTCTCGTTTCTTCAGCCCGGCACCGATGAATGCCATTTTGGGACGATGACCCTCAAGGAAGTGGAAATCAGTCATCTCAAGGCTGCTCTGGAGGCTACTGATTGGAACATTTCGAGAGCTGCAGAACAATTGGCCATCGACCGGGGCACATTGGCTCGCAAAATTAAACGTTACCAGCTTACCAGGACCTAACTAGTGCCCATCCATAAATGGTCTTTTCACGCCCTGCCGATGTTGGGCGCCATGATTTAACTCCTCAAGATAGCCCGCTATTCCTCCGGGTTAAATCTGACGCCCGCCTTGGCAGAACGCGAAAATCTCTATTTCTGGACGGACACGAACTAACTAAACCTCTGCTGGGTGAATGATTTGGTCAGTGATCAACCGACATCCAAAACCAGTGCCTTGATCGATCTGATCCCCCTTGGGGTTATCGATCAGTTGGCGATTTCCATCGTGGCGGCCAATCTCCAGGCCATTCTTGGATTGAATAGCGATATTGTTGAGCCCAGGCCGGACCCTGAATACGCGTTGTTGCCGCAAAGACAGCAGTTCGACGCCTTGAAAATTATTAAAGAGCTCTCCAGGGAATCCCACGGGGCTGTGTTCAAACTCGGGGTAACGGAGCTCGACATCTGCACGCCTATCCTCACCTTTGTCTTCGGCGAATCTCAGTTAGGAGGGAAAATCGCGCTGATTTCCTTGAATCGTCTTCAGGAGGGGGGTGTTGAGTTAGCATACGAACGGGCGGCAAAAATCGGTGTTCATGAAGTCGGACATATACTGGGGCTGGAGCACTGCTGGGAGGTCCGGTGCCTCATGCATTTTAGTCGAAACCTCGAGCAACTCGATTCTCTGCCGCTACAATTTTGTTCGGCCTGTGAATTTGAAATCGCTCGCCGCATCAGGAATTTGAAAGGTGGATAGAAATATATTTCGTAAAAATAGAAAGGACTCCCTGAACCAATTCAAGGGAATCCTTTCTATGAATGCATATTAGGTAAGAAACGTTTTTACCAGACGGTCCCAGCCGATTTCGGGTACTGCTCCGTAAATATCATCCACCGCCTCACCACCGGTAGCAGCCATCCGGTAACCCCCTTCCTCATCCAGCAGTGTGGTCAGTCGTGTTGCCTCGTCGTCGGTCCACGCCAGGCTCTCAACGCCGAACAGAAGATTCTTGAGGTTCTTTCGAAGGTTTTTAGGCTGAATGACCATCAGCCACCCTTCCGCGTAGGGGGAGGCATTCGCGCGTTCTGAATTGCTGGTAATCTGTGGGTTAACTGCTACTACCGTACCATCCAGGGGGCTCATGGTTTTTGCTTCGTTGTTTCCCCTGACCATTGTGGCTTGAGGTCTGTTTTGCTCTATGGATGCACCGAGTCGCGGAAGCTTGATTTCATCTTGGGGGCCGAGCAATTTCAGGGCAAAATCGTCGATTCCCACCCGCACGCGACCACCGTATTCTACGCGAGCCCAAGTATGCCCGTAATGGTAGTAGTGATCTCTTGCAACAGAGAAACCGGATGCGTGATCGCAAACCGGTGGTGTCAGAGCCGGCATCATGGCTCCGTCCTCTATCATCTGGTCGTAGGGACATTTTACGCAGTTGTAATTATGGGCGCACATTTTATAATCCACGCGACCGCTCAACATGTGCCGGCATTTCCCCTGACTTTCCAGCAAGCCCATTCGAGGTGTGCGGAAAGCAGCCCTTGAACGATCGGCTGCATTTTCTCTGGCCTGGAAATCCGTCTGAACTTTCTGATCAAAGGCACAGCCGAGACAATCAAAAGCATTGATGCACATCATGGACTTTACCACACCTGCCTTGGCCCAGACACACTGATTGTTTGACAGACCGAAAACATTGGGGCGTCCGGCTTTTTTTCTTTTTTTCTCAACCATGACTTCCTCCTTTTGTTGATGATATATGAGATTTGAACCCGTGTTGTGTGTTTGCCTATTTCAAATAGCATAAACCAGGCCAAACTATCCAGTTTGGCATGAATTGATTTTAACTACCTTAAATTATAGTAATTAATTATGATATCCAGGATTGATTGAAAACATGTGGACACCTTGGCAATAGGGGCAAAATGCAGCACTAAAAATATCAAAACCGCTAAATAAAATAAATATCAGTGGGTTATGTCGGTGGGGCAAAATGACAGAGCATGTGGCATATTGCATCAGCTGCATTATGCCGCACCCCTTTACCTGTCGCGGTTATTCTCAAACCTCAAGCTGGGTTGTCTTAACGGTCTGCGGAAATTCGCTTTAAAGCCGGCCAAAACTCGCTCCTATTGTTGCAAAAGCCGGAGGGCTTCAGAGTCAAGGCGTCTAAGGGTGGGCATCGACTGAGCTCAGCCGAAGTCAAGTCGTAGTATTTTACTTCGAATCCTTAGCAACGCGGGATCTGAAGTTCTCCGGCTTTTGCAATCGGATGCCGTTTTTCTCGAGGGTGATCAGTCTTCTTTTGTACAGGTTACCGATACTCTTCTTGAATGCTTTTTTGCTGACGCCGAAAAGATCGGCAATCTTTTTGGGTCGGCTTTTATCGGTGACGGCAATAAATCCATCCTGCTGTTGTAGTTGGTCCATAATTTTTTTGGACAGGGCATCGATGGTTTTGTAACCGGATTTCTGCAGGCAGAGATCTAATTTTTTATCGTCACGTATTTTTTTGATAAACCCGTCAAGTTCCTGGCCGATTTTCAAGGGCTGAAATACTTCATTTTTGTACAGGATGCCCT
Source organism: Deltaproteobacteria bacterium (assembly GCA_003647375.1). Next base: position 1,406 of record QMMS01000323.1, on the reverse strand, counting down.
TATGCGTGCCATTGACGACGGCGACATAACCCATCTCGGTTCGAGTGGATATGAGCAGGGCTACTTTTTGGCCCTCCCGAAAACCGGTCTGTTTTTGGGGAAGGGTGGCTTTTGCATGTTCATTCATTTCCATTACCTGCTCCGGAAATTGGTGCTGGTGGTCCCGCTTACGGGTTTTCCGTTGAAGGGGTCGGGTTATTTTCGGTTTCATCGGTCTCATTGGTTTCATCGGTCTCATTGGTTTCAACCATCTTGCTTTCCAGCTTACGCTGTCTTTTTTCCTCTTTCTTCTTTTTCTTATCCAATTCCTTCTGACGCTTTTTGAACTGGTAATAGGATTTTGCCATGATGTCTTTTCCCTGGTTGGTTGCCGGATCCATACTGTCAAAAGAATACAGGCCGGCAAAATTGTGGTTTGATACAAGCGATAATAAAAAAGGCATCCCCATTTCACAGGAGATGCCTTTCATTGTCTTAAAAAAGGTTAGACAACGGTCACGTTGGCAGCAGCCGGGCCTTTATTCCCTTGCTCAATGTCAAACGTTACGCGAGCACCTTCATCGAGAGATTTAAAACCGGTTGCATTGATTGCGCTATGATGCACAAATACATCCGGCCCGTCTTCCTGTTCGATGAATCCAAAGCCTTTGCGGTCATTAAACCATTTAACAATTCCGTCTGTCATAATATCATCCTCCTTTCAAAAAATTTCAACGTTGCAAACTGAAGGATGATAACGTTTAACAAACGGACAATTCCTACAGAAAGAAACATTCCCGCCAATTTACTGCGGGATTTAATTGATAAAACACAATAAGCACTTTTAGATGTAATAGCAAGACCATTAAAGTAACTTTTTCTACAGGGTAAGAATAGGGTGTCATCAAATAGTAGAAGGAAAAATTCTAAAAAAAATAAATAGCTTGCATTCGCAATAAAAAGTGTTAGTATATTCCGATTCAACATGGCTCCGCCTTTATTTTGCGGGGCGGTTTTTTTCTGAAGGAACAAATCATTGTTTGGTGTTACATCCTCCAGTTTAAAATTTTGAGCATTTCATAGAAAGGAGGATGTCACCATGGCCAACGGAACAGTTAAATGGTTTAACGACCAAAAAGGATTCGGCTTTATTGAGCAGGAAGACGGGCCGGATGTATTTGTTCACCACTCAGCAATCAATGCAACCGGTTTTAAGAGTCTCAGTGAAGGCGACCGGGTAACGTTTGACATTGAGCAAGGGAATAAAGGTCCTGCTGCAGTCAATGTCACTGTAGAATAGATTGCAACATCTGTAGAAAAAGGGGCATGCTTTCAGGGGTGCCCTTTATCGTTTTAGAGTGATTTCCGGGGAAGAAAACCACACGCCCGCTCTCGCCTTTTGTACGATGCTTCGGACATCTCACTCT
>QMMS01000322.1 GCA_003647375.1 Deltaproteobacteria bacterium | reverse complement strand
TCTGAGCGGTGACAGATATCACAGGCTTCGGCCTTGATATTGGTAACCAGATCGACTTCCGATGGTCGGTTCGAAAATTTGATTTCCCCTTCTTTGTTAAATATCCGGATATTCTCAATTTCGGGAAGCCGTCCGATGTTCATGATAATCTGGTTGATGTCGTCCCTGGAATTGAGCATCATGGCGTAATGTGTTCCTAGTCGTATAGTGGTCGTAAGTCTGTCGGTGGTTCCCACAATATTTTGCATTTCTTTTTCCTTCTGATAGCGGACATTAATGTAGGTCCAGATTGAAAAAGAAACGAGGAAGACAAGCCCCACGGTTAGCACAATTTTGGAGACAAGCCGGTTACGTATTTTGTTGAATAAAGTCATCATGAGCGGTTCACTGTTTTGGCCCGACGGGATCGATAGAGGATCCTGGTTGCCATGTGCTCTCAATGGCTGCATCGATCATGTCGAGCACCTGGACATCGGTAAAACCCTGAAGCACCGATGCGCTGTTGGGACATGTTGTGGCACAGTCACCACATCCTTGGCACATGGCCGGGTTGACCACGATTTTTCTTCTGTCCGGATCCAGATATCTTGCATTGTAAGGGCATGTATCGATACACCGTTCGCAAAGACTGCAGAGGCTGTGCCGAACTGAGGAGACAATTTTTCCGGCAGACAACTTCTCATGAGCGAGAATTCGTAATGCTCTTTGAGCGGCGGCTCCGGCGGTGGCGATGGTGTCCGGTACCGATCTGGGGGATAAGGCAATTCCACAGCCAAAGACCCCTTCCTTGAGCGCGTCTACAGGGCGCCACTTGGATTCCGCTTCCAGAAAGAAACCGTCTTGGTCCGTTTCAGCAGCAAAAGCGTTTGCCAGGGTTGTCGGCAACTGGGGAACGATACCGGTGGCGAGAACCAGCAGATCGGCCTCTATCTCCAGGGGTCTGGCCAGAATGGGATCTGTGACGGTAATAAAAAGGGGCGTATTCGATTCCGTGGGAATTGTCACCCGGGGCTTGTTATCCAGGTTGTACTGGATAAAGATAACGCCCGCTTTACGGGCCGCTGTGAAGTAACTCTCGGTGAATCCAATGGCCATCATGTCACGGTAAAGAATGTAAACAGCAAGCTGCGGGTTTTCTGCTTTCAGCTTTAACGCGTGTTTCAACGATGTGGGGCAGCAGACCCGGCTGCAGTAATTCCTCGGTTCCTGCCTGGAATCCACACACTGGATCATCACCACGGAATCGAGTTTTTCCAGGTCGACATCACCCTGTACCAGACGGGATTCCAGTTCTTTTTGGGTTATGACAGCCTGACTGGTGCCATAGCCATAAGCACTGGTTGTGGCTTCGTTGCCGCCGGTTGCCAGAATGACGGTACCGTGTTGAATTGTTTTAATGGTTTTGTCACCGCTTTCAATGGTTGTATAGAAATCGCCCACTTCACCGAAAGCGGCCGTAATTTTTGTTTGCAGGTGGATATTGAGGAGCGGGTGTTTTTCTGCTGCCTGAACGATTTCATGAAGATATGGCTCCAGGGGAACCCCCTCAATGGTTTGATGCAACCAGAGCAGGTTTCCTCCAAGCCTGTCGCTTTGCTCCACAAGGTCCACAGGATAACCGTGATCCGCGATTGCCAGAGCTGCATGCATCCCGGCAATTCCGCCGCCGACTACCAATGCCCTCCTGGTGACGGGAAGCGAGGTTGTCGGTAGGGGATCCATGTTCTTCAGCCGGGAAATGCCGACTTTTAAAGTTGATAGCTGATGGCTGACAGGCGACAGCTGGTTTGTCGGGTTTTTGATGTAAGCGAAGGTCGGGGACATGATATCCACCACATCCATCATTTCGGCATCCAGATGAACCCGGTGGCTCAGCTCTCTCAATTTTCGGATGTAAAGATATGGGTGGCATGCCCCTATGAGGATCCGGTTGGGCTTGGAGGTTTCGATGATTTCGGTGAGTTCTTCCCATCCTGCTGCTGTGCAGCATTGTCGGAGAAAAACGACCTTGTCCACACACGGATCCTGTTCGAGCTGGTGTGTCAATGCTTCGGTGTCCAGATGCTCAGAATATTTATTTCCACAATTGCAGACAGCTACAAGCATCTTCGGCTCTTCTCTCGAGACGTCCTGAAGTGCCGGCTCGGAAAAGGATTCGTCTGAAAGACTACCCCCCGCAACATGAATGATTCGGGAGGCTTCCAGCGAAGCCGCAGATGCATACATCATGGATTCGCTGATATCTTTGAGGCCGGAAAACGATCCTCCTGCCAGTACGCCCGATCTGTCGGTGGCTACCGGAGAAAGGGGCTCTGTCTGGATGAACCCCCAGGGGTTCAGGGGTGCTTCGATCAGTTTTGATAATTCCTCGATACCACGGGCCGGGCGTTGGCCTACGGCCAGTACCACCAGATCGAAGGTCTCATTGTGAAGACTCCCGTCGGTTTGCGCGTATCGGATTATCGGTTCCCCGGATACCGTATCCGCTGTGATGGAATGGATGCGGGCCCTTTCAAATCGTACGCCGTGCTCCTGCTCTGCGCTGTCACGGTACCGCTGAAATGTTTTTCCAAACGTGCGCATATCCATGTAAAAAATGGTGGTTTCAACAGGAGAAGGGCTCTTTTTTATAACCAGCATGGATTCTTTTATGGCGACCATGCAACAGACGGAAGAGCAGTAATCTGCGTTTAACTGGACATCTCGAGAACCTACGCATTGTATCCAGGCGATCTTTTCAATCGTTTTACCGTCATGGGGTCTCACCAGTCGGCCTTGTGTCGGCCCGGTGCCGCTCAGCAGTCGTTCCAGTTCGAGGCTGGTTATTACGCTGGAGTTTGTCCTGTAGCCGTATATATTTTTTAATTCGGCAGGATCGAAATATGACGTGCCACCCGAAAAAACGATTGCTCCCACCTCAAGGTCCCTGACATCACCCGCTTCGATCTCTTCGTAGATCTGAACGATTTTCGCGATCATGCGTTCCGGATCAAACGGTTTCATCAGATAGTCTTCCGCACCTATTTTCATGGCTTCCACGGCAGTTTCCACCGTGGCAAATGCAGTCATCATCAATACACACAGGTCGGGAAAACTTTCTTTTGCTTTCTTGAGGAGAGCAACGCCATCCATTCCGGGCATCTTGATATCCGTCAACATGAGGTTAAAAGACGCCTTTGACAGCTTTTCCAGGGCCACGGATCCGGATTCAGCAACATCCACGAAAAAACCCTCTTCGTCCAGCCATTCCTTCAGGGAGTCGCGTACAATCAGCTCGTCATCCACCACGAGGACACGAAAATCTTTCCGTTTCTCAAATGACAGCTGAATGGCCTGGGTGGGACAAATCTTTTCACATTCTCCACAGTGGCTGCAGGCCGCAAGATCAATGACATAAGGGTTAGGGATCGTGTGGGGAACGGGTAGGTAGATTGCCTTTCGCGTTGCCAGACCCTCATTGAATGTGTCGGGAATTTCCACCGGGCAAACCGCTTCACAGACACCGCAGCCAACGCATCGTTCCGGATCGACCCAGGTGGGCTTTTTACGCACAGATACCGAAAATTTGCCTGGTTCGCCGTCTATGGCTATGACCTCTGTGTTGAGAAGAATATCGATATTTTCGTGGAAAAGGCCCTTGCGCAGGCAAAACTGAGATGATTGGTCGCGTTTGACGAGGGGTAGCATCTTGCACATGCCGCAATGGTTTGACGGAAACTGATCGTCCAATTGGCTGAGAATTCCGCCGATATGCTGCTCGCGCTCGATAAGGGTAACACCGTACCCGGTTTCGGCCAGATCGAGTGCCGAGCGGATACCGCTGATGCCGGCGCCTACTACCAGCGCTTTACCCATTTTTTTGCCCATGATAGCTCTCCTATGAATTTGACGTTCGTCAAATTCGGCTCTTAGCTCTTGGCTGTTAGCATTTAGCGACTACGAGCCAAGAGCCAAGAGCTAATTGTTCAGTCCAACAATTTCAGTAAATTCGTCTTCCTTGAATTCAGACAGTGGCATCTTTTCTTCCAGACTTCTGCCGGCCTCATAGTCGAATGCCTGCTGGGTTTTGTGTGCGATCGTGCGAAACAACGGCATAACCGGTATGTCATTGGGGCATGCATTGGTGCATTGTCCACATCCGACGCAGGCAGTACTTATGTGTGCCAGGCGGGTGATGTGGTACAGCAACGTGTCCGTCGGCATTTTTACAGCCCCCTTTTTCCGGGCCCATCGCAGATACTGGCTGGGTTCGTGGTCGAACACATCCGTCACGAAAACGCACTCTCTGCAGTAACAGACGGGACATGCAACCCGACAATTATAACAGTTCACACAGCCCGCCAGATAGGCACTCAATTTATCGATGCTGCCGATCTTGTCGCCGACTTCAGCAAACATGTTGTCTCGAAATGCCGTCCTTTCCGAAATCAATCGGTCGATTTCTTTCCTGCGCGATGCAGGTTCTTCTGCCGCTGCGAGATCAAGGTCTTCCAGGAGACGGCCTCCCTTGTCCGTGAGTGCCTGGATCAGAATTTGCCGGCTGGTATCCACACCAAAAAAACCGATGTTGATGTCTGCACCTTCGGCTATGGGAAGTTCACAGGACCGGCATGCCTGTGTCAGTTCAATACCATTCAGGTCTACGGTCTTTCCGGAAAGTACTTGCCCGGCAAATTTTTTTGTGGCTTCGTCACCGTTTTCTCCTGACCAGTTCAGATAATCCCTGTTTCCTAACGCTCCCAGGCAGTCGATGCCGATGAGAATCAACTCGTCGGTACGCGCTTGCTTGAGTTTGACCAGTTCGACAAAGGCCCTGATTTCGCATGGTCGCATCACGGCTGCTATGTTTCCACCCGAGGGTTTGCGTGTGAGCCTCGATACGATTTTGGCGCTGTTCATTGGAAATGCCGGGGACAGAGGGTCCACACCGTTCAATTGATCTGGATCCGTCACAAGGGTCGGCATAACCATTTTTTTTGTGGGAAGCCTCCAGGGAGCCAGGACAGCGCTGATGTCCTCCTTTCCCAGGATATTTTTGAAAAACTTTCTGAGCGCGCCAAGCAGATCCTGATCTTTGACGTCTATTTTTGCCGTTTTTATCATTCATGCCTCCTAGGACAACCTGGCGGTTGTCGGCTCTTGGCTGTTAGCTCTTGGCTCTTGGCCTGCATCGGACCCTTCTTTGTTCATTGGTTCATCGAGTTCATTGAGTTTATTGTGTTGCCCATTGCAATCAGTATTTGGCCGTCAACACCTCTCCAGTTCAGCAACTCAACGAACCCAAGAAACGCAATAAACTCAACAAACGATACCCCCTCCACCCCTCAGACCCTGATTTTTTCACCCCACCCTCTGCAGTTTGGTCTGGTTGGGTCCCAGGACTTTG
>QMMS01000321.1 GCA_003647375.1 Deltaproteobacteria bacterium | reverse complement strand
ATTTGTTGCAGGTATTGGTCAATAACATACAAGGCTTGGCAAATCAGAGGTGGCCTTTTTTCATGACAGCATATCAAACCCAGGTTTACCTCACGCCCGCTTTCTGATAAGCATGTCACAAAACATCGACATTGCCCATTGAACCGATGGGGGTGTCCACAAGGTTGGACCGTTAATGTGAAAGACTATTTTTTTGCGCTGTGCCGTTTAGCGGCGCGGCAGCCACATGGAGAATAGCATGGCCTATTTCGATGCCGCCTGTCGGCCGACCCTCATAGGGAGCCTTCCTTCAATGGATGGGGATGAGGCGCTTGACCTGGTGATGACCTACACCCCCCACATGCCGCACTGGGTCCAGATGCCGGGTTCGGCAAACGGGGGGATGATACAACAGTTTGCTCCGGGTTTGCCGGGCCTTGCCTTAAGGGGCAACACCCTTTTTGTGGACAATGAAGGACCTGCCTTCGACGCTGCCCTGGTTAAATTTTACGAAGCATACATGGCGGTAAATGATGGCAGCCTGGATTTTGACGAATCACCGTTTATCCTCACGCCCGTGCAAGCCGAGGGGTTTTTTGATTTCCTCGGCCGGATCGAACATATGGAGGAGGCGCCCCTGGCGGTGAAGGGGCAGATCACGGGCCCGATTACGTTTGGTACAGGGCTAAAAGATAAAAATGGTCGTGCCATATTATTTGACGAACAGGTAAGGGATGCTGCTGTCAAAACAATCGCCATGAAAGCCAGATGGCAGGTTCGCCAACTGGCGATCTTCGGCCTGCCCGTGGTGATATTTTTAGACGAACCCGCCCTGGCCGGTTTCGGCTCTTCCGAGCTCATTGGTTTGTCAAAAGAAGATGTTGGCGCCTGCCTCGACGAAGTGTTCGAGGCCGTGCATGCCGAGGGGGGGGTGACCGGCATCCACGTCTGCGCCAACACGGATTGGTCCATGGTCATGGAATCGCAGGCAGATATCGTCAACTTCGATGCCTATAGCTACTTTGACAGGTTTATCCTTTACGAAAACCACATTACCGAGTTTTTCCGATCCGACCGGGTGCTGGCCTGGGGATTGGTGCCCACCCTGAACCCGGAAGACATCGCCCGGGAAGATGCCGAGTCCCTGGCGGCGCACTTTTTTGACCAAGTGGACCGGGTGGCTGCCCTGGGAATCGAAACAGCCGCGGTTCTGTCGCAGTCGTTGATTACGCCAAGTTGTGGCGCCGGGTCGCTGACGCTTGATTTTGCTGAAAAGGTGCTTAAATTGACGAGGGATGTTTCAGAAATTATTAGAAAAGAGGTTGATTTATGGTAGCGATTGAAAACGAAAGTTCTTTTACCGGGGCGACCCGGTACGTATTGGATGAAGAGTTGGCGGGTATCGTCAACATATCGATGGCGCTTGAGATGCCCCTGCTTGTCAAGGGGGAACCCGGCACCGGCAAAACCATGCTGGCCCATGCGATTGCCGAAAATCTCAACATGCCGCTTATCGTTCTGAACGTGAAATCAAGCATGAAGCTCGTGGACGCCCTTTATCAGTACGATACCCTGACGAGGCTCAATGACAGCCGTTTCAGCGATTCGGGCCGGGACGTCAGCAATATCGAAGAGTACATCAGGATGGGTAAAATCGGTCAGGCATTTACCTCGGACAAGCGGACGGTCCTGCTTATCGACGAGATCGATAAGGCGGATACGGATTTTCAGGATGACATGCTGGATGTCCTCGACCAGATGGAATTCGATATTATAGAGATCGACAAGACAAAGGCGGCCAGGAACAGACCGGTTATCATCATTACCTCCAATGCCAAGAAAGATCTGTCCGACCCGTTCCTGGGACGCTGCAACTTTCACCACATCGCCTTTCCGGACCCCAAGATGATGCGTAAAATTATCCGCGTCCATTTTCCGGACCTGGATACGGACCTGATGGAAAACGCCATCGAGACTTTTTACAGCCTCAGGGAAATAGATGCCATCGAAAAAAGACCGGCAACGCGCGAGCTGATCAACTGGATCCGGGCGCTCGACGCCGATCCGGATTTCAAACCCAAGAAACTGGCCAAAGGAGACCTACCCTTTCTGGGAGTGCTCTTCAAAAAGAGCCAGGATTACGCCCGGGCGCTGCAGCGGACTGAGCGCAGAAGACTTTTTTGACCTGAACCGATCGTTCTAAATTGTAAAAATAGCTTTTTCTTTTTAAAGGAACTATATCATTTTGTTTTTTTACAATTTAAAACCCTTCGGGATTGCCAATCTTACCGCATCTACGGTGTCAGATGCTATACCGCATAGACCACTATAGCGAAACAGCATCTTCCTTGTAGCTGCGGCAACCTTGACAATCGCTCGATTCAGGTCACCGAATAAAGCGGAGCGAATTTAATAAATTTTCATTAATCTGCATAGAATCAACAATTGAATAATCCAGTTATAACGGATGTTTCATGCTTCGTTTTGGACGAAAGGTCATGAAAATTTATGTTTATCGAATTTTTCTACAAGCTGAAGGAAACCGGCGTGCCGGTGAGCCCCACCTCTTTTCTTACCCTTCACCGGGCGCTGGACAAGGGGCTCATTGCTTCTCTGGATGATTTCTACACGTCGGCACGTTCCATCCTGGTAAAGAGTGAGCGCTATTTCGATCTTTTCGACCAGGTCTTTGCCCATCATTTCAAGGGTGCGGAAATGCCGGATTATGAAGGGTTCGAGCTTGATGAAATGGCTAGGGCCATGCTCGAAGAGTGGTTGAAAGATCCCAAAACCATGGCCGACGCCCTGGACATGGACGAAGAAAAGCTCAAGAAACTGTCCCCCGAGGAACTGATCGAATATTTCAAGGAACGGCTTAAGGAGCAGACCGAAGAACACCACGGGGGCAGCAAATGGATCGGCACCGGCGGAACCAGCCCGGTGGGCCATTCCGGTTTTCATCCCGGCGGAATGCGCGTCGGCGGCGTATCCCGTAACAAATCCGCGGTCAAAGTCGCCATGGACAGACGCTACAAGGACTATTCATTGAATGGGCCCCTGACCCAGGCCATGATGGGGGAGGCGTTAAAGCGGCTGCGCAACATGATCCCATCGGGCCCCAAGGACCGGGTCAATGTGGATGAGACTATTTATCAGACCATGCGCAACGGCGGGGAAATCGAGATCATTTTCGATCGTGATTTGAAAGACAGGCTCAAAGTCATCATTGCCATTGACAACGGCGGTTGGTCAATGGATCCTTACGTGCAGGTGGTGCAGACCCTGTTCGATTATGCCCGGGCCCAGTTCAAGGAAATCAAGACCTATTTTTTCCACAATACCATATACAACACGCTCTGGAAAGACGCGGCCCGCTACAAACAACCCGTAAAAATCGACGAATTCATGCGTTCCGACCCCGAGACGCGGTTTATTGTCGTGGGGGACGCCAGCATGGCGCCGTATGAGTTGATGGCCGCCGACGGTTCCATCCACCTGGAAGAGCGCAGCGGCAAAAGGAGCATCGACTGCCTACAGATGCTGACGGATACCTTTACCCACAGCGTCTGGTTGAACCCGATCCAGACCAATATGTGGTCCTACACCCAGACCATCAACACCATCCACAGTGTCTTCCCCATGTTCGAGCTTTCCATTGACGGCCTGGAAAAGGCCATCGCCCAACTCATGGCCAAATAACCCTGAAGTGATCCAAACAACAAGATCCGGCAGTTTCAATTACCACAAAACTGCAAGGGCCTAAAGAAGTGGTGAACTTCGGTCAGGAGGACGAAGAAGTGCAGTTTCGTGGTAGGCTAATTGTAAACCGAATTGTTATGTCGTAGGTATAACGACCTAATTGTAGATTATTTCAATGAATCTTTATATGCACGTTTGTAGAAGTGCATAAAAGATGAAACTATTTCTTCATCAAAATGATTGCCAATATTCTGCAGAAGCAATGCCTCTGCCTCCTCAAATGGCATAGGATCACGGTAATGTCTTTTAGCGGTTATGGCTTCAAAAAAATCAGCTACAGCAATGATCCTGGCACCTAATGGAATTTTGTCGCCTTTGAGACCGTTAGGGTATCCGGTCCCATCTAATTTTTCATGGTGAGATCCGGCAATTTCAGGAACCTGGCTAAAAATTCCTTCAAAGTTTACCTGGTCCAGGATCAGCTTTGTTTTTTCAGAATGTTTTTTTACTTCTTCAAACTCACCTGGAGTTAATTTCCTGGGTGCCAGTAATATGGCGTCGGGAACACCGATTTTCCCATAATCGTGTAAAAGTGCTGCGACCCTGAGCATCTCGCGATATTCATCGTTGAGATTCATTTCATCACATATACCCAGAACAAATTCGGTCACGCGCAACGAATGTCCGGCTGTTAGTGGATCGCGGGCATCAATACTGGCTGCCAGGGTTTGTAGCAGGGACCGGAACTGGCGCTCCTGGGCTTCCATTAATTCTGCATTACGAATACTGATGCCCAACACCGAAGCGATACCGATAAGCAGGCTCATGTCGCTTTGAATCAACTGGCGTTTTGACGTCAGGTTGTCAACGGCCAGGATGCCCAATGATTCGTTGTCGCAAACGATGGGGCAGCAGACAAAGGATTTTATACCAAGAATTCTGGAAAAATCAAGGCTGCGTGGAGAAAGTGTTCTTTCGATATCGTTTATATCGTTGATCAGAAAGGGCTTTTGTTCGCGAAAAGAAACAACAAAAACACCTTTTGATTCGGGCCGGTCTAGATGGAAGGCGGTATTTTTTATTATTCTTTCCTGCTCATCGGTATACCCGAAACCAGCCCGAAAAACGAGTCTGGTTTTATCCGAATTGGCCAGGAGGATAAGACCCCGGTCAAAATCCAATCTTTTTTCAGACACATGGATCACATTCGCCAGAATGTCTTCACTGCGCGTATGCCTGCTGATGGCCAGCCCAATTTCATTGGTCATCAGGGCATTGTTATAGTTTGTCTCAATTTTTTCTACTAGCTGGTCACTCGAATTTCTGAGATGGTTGAGACTAGCTTTCAGCTCATTTTTTTCAATGCGTTCGCTTATGGAACTCAACAGAAATAGAATCAAAACCGATAATGGCAAAATGACTGAAAGCATAACCACGGGGTGAATAAAGATGGCTACTATACAGATTGCCACGAAAAATAAGAGAGCAAAGTTTCGTGCTTTTTTCCAAATATCTGAAAATTTTTTTTCCCAGGAAACAATATAACGGCAGGATTTCCCTCCCTTGAATACACATTCCGGATGTTCAATTTGCGGCAGTTTGTTGGTGAATCCTATTGTTACGGCATCAAAGAATCCGAACCTGTTTTCACATTGAAACGGCTGTTCAGTGACACCTTTGCGGGGAGTGACCGTGATTTCAACTTTATTTGTTGAAAGCTTTTTGAT
>QMMS01000320.1 GCA_003647375.1 Deltaproteobacteria bacterium | reverse complement strand
GCGGTTTCAGCTTCAGGACATTGTGCAGCGGACCATCCGTACTGATCAAAATACCGTGCTCCCGCATACGGTTGATAATGTAGGCTGCTTCTTCGGGAGCGGGTTCCAGGGTTGCGCGGTTTTTAACCAGTTCCACACCGACAAAAAGCCCCTGGCCACGAACGTCACCGATCAGCGGGAAACGCCCCTTTAACTTATCGAACCCCTGCAGTAAGCGACATCCAACAGCCTGTGCATTTTCCTGCAAGTGTTCTTTCTCAATGACATCCAGTACGGCCATGCCGATGGCACATGAAACCGGGTTCCCACCAAAGGTATTGAAATACTCCATGCCGTTATGAAACGCCGCTGCAATCTCCGGGGTCGTAACCACCACCGCCATGGGATGCCCATTACCGATGGGTTTTCCCAACGTAACGATATCCGGCACCACGTCCTGGGTTTCAAAAGCCCAGAAATGGCTCCCAGCGCGTCCAAAACCGACTTGAACTTCATCGGCGATACAGACACCCCCGGCATTCCTGACATGCCGGAAAGCCGCTTTAAGATAGTTGTCCGGTAGTACGACCTGACCGCCGCATCCCAGAACGCTCTCACATATAAATGCTGCAACGCCATTGCCCCGGGACGTCACACGACCAATGGCATTTTTGACATCATCTGCGTATGCTTTACCCGTATCAGTACCCTGGCCTTTGAACGGTCCCCGGTACCCGTCCGGCATCTTCACCGTCTGCACCCAGGATGGGGCTCCGCTGCCCCCCGGGCCTTCATGTTTGTATGGGCTGATATCCACAAGCAGATTGGTATTGCCGTGATAAGCGCCCTCCACCGTTATGATATCCCTCTGTCCTGTATAAGTGCGCGCCAGCCTGAATGCCAGTTCATTGGCTTCACTCCCGGTGCAGACGAAAAAGCAAACGCTCAGCGGCTTGGGAAACTTTTCCAATAGCTTTTCGGAATAAGTGATAATATGATCATGGAGGTAACGCGTATTGGTATTGAGTACTTCCATCTGACGTTGTCCCGCTGCGACTACCCTGGGATGGCAATGCCCCACATGGGTGACATTGTTGACACCGTCAAGATACGCCTGACCGTCCTGGTCAATAAGGTATTGCCCCCTGCCCCTGACGATTTTCAGGGGAGCGTTATATGAAACACTGACGTTTTTTCCGATGTGCTCGTTTCGAATCTTTAGGATATCTCCCTGACGCCTTCCCCGTGCAGAAAACAGGGTGTCGGGTATACCTAATATCAGGTTAGGATCCGGTGAAAGTGCTTTCCACACCCGTCTCTGGCTTGGAGGAGCCACGCCCTTGTAATTACCTGCTTCGCCCAGCATGTCCGTGATGATCTGAAAATGAAGATGGGGTGGCCAGCCGCCGTTGACGTGGGTGTCGCCAATTTCAGCGAATATCTCGCCGGCAGCGACCTCCTGGCCGACACTGAGGTTTTCCAGCGATGCAAGGCTCAAGTGTCCGTAAAGTGAATAAAATGTGAATCCGTCTCCGGTTTCATGTGAAAGGATGATGGTCGGTCCATAGTCATACCGGGTTGCATTATTTTTAAAACTGTGGACCTTTCCATCATAAAAGGCCCGGATGTTTGATCCTGGAAGCATATGAAGGTCGATACCCAGGTGAATTGTTCGCATTTCAGGCATCTGGTCACTCTGCTGCCTGTAGGCGTCTGAAATATATATGGCCCTGGCCTCATCGTAGCAGCCGATACCGATGGCCGCTCCTTTTTGACGCATTTTTCCAAAAATAGCCCGGGACATGCTTTCTGTGTCATCCTGAACAGTCATGACATTGATCAATGGGCTTTCGACACTCAGGTCGAGCACCATCGATAAGCCATCTCCCGGGGCCGGGTCCACCAGCGGTTCAAACCGGCCTTTTTTTCGGTCAAGCCATGCAACAAGTTTTTCCAAGTGAGGTACCGGCGACATGTTGCAGGCATCCCGGAACTGGTATTCGACAAACCGCGGGTGAATTTCACTGAGCTGTCCAAGCAGCGTCCAGGCAGGTTTTTCTGAAATCTGCAGGTAGGCATTGTCCGGTGCCATGCGAATTTGGTAAGCGGCATGGCACACGCTCATGCACAGCCGCATGACGATAAGATCGAACAGAACAGACAGCTCGATATCTTCCAGGGGATATGCCTGGTGATAGCCGGCCACAACCGGTTTTGCAGCCGAAACCGGATCTGCTTTCCCCATCATGACGTAAGCACAAGCAATGGCCAGTTCATTTACCGTGTGCGTGTAGACCATATCGCCGTAATCGATGACACTGTCCACTCTGTTTTGCCAGGAACCCCTGGGTACAACCAGTACATTGTAGTCGTTGGCGTCGTTGTGGATCACACTCTGCCGTATCCGGTCAAGCTTTGGCTGGGTGCTCGACTGGTAGTATGTCAGGAATTTATGGATCATGGACTGGTTTTTTTTGTCGTGAACCGTTTTCATCAGGCTCTCGATGACCTGTGGCGCCTGTTTGAGATCCCAGTGAAACTTTCGATGTGCTGCAGGATGGTCAAAGCTGCTGAGTGCCACATCCAGATTCCCGATAAAAAAACCCAAACTCTTCAGAAGACCGGCATCATGCGGTTTTACCTTTGCGAGCGGCTTTCCCGGAAGGTAAGACAGCATCCGTACATAGTGACTGTCACCAGCCGCACCCGTAACAACCTCGATCACATCCCCTTTTCGGGTTGTGCATACCTCAGGACAAACCCGCATACCGCCTGGGAAAAGATCTCTGTGACGATGCACATGTGTCATAGCCTGGTTTTGAAATTCCAGAGCCTCTTTTTCTTCTGTTTTGTTGGCGATCTTGAGGACATATTCCTTTTGGCCTTTTGTCTGAATATGATAATTCTGATCCCGTTCGCTGGGAAGCTGCCTGAATATGCCGCAAACCCCGAAAAGCTCCTCTGCGATCTTTTCTGCTTCAGGCATTGAAATTCGAGGTGTATGGGTTACGATTGATGACATGACTGATTAACCTTTCAAAATTATTTGTATATTTATATTCTATTCCAATTCTTCTTTTGTGTTATGATTTTTACTTGACCCTGGAATCCTTGATTTTTATTATTTATTGCGGTTAACTATGATGCCTTCGTAAAAAGTCTGAAAACGCCCATTAGTGTCATTCCCGCGAAGGCGGGAATCCAGTATTTTCAAGCGCTTCTGGATGCCTGCCTTCGCAGGCATGACGGGGTTTTGGACTTTTTACGAGACCGTCAACTATAAATCTTAAATTATACTGTTACAGAGGTCTGCGGGGGTTCGTTTTAAAATCGGGCAACTGTCTGAGATCGTTAGGCGCCGTTAGGTCCGCAGCATAAACTAAATGGTTACAATGACATAAACAGTCGTTGTTGTTAAGACATATTTAAATACGACCGGCAGCGGCGGGCCTTACGGCGCCTTAGGAGCGAGTTTTGGCCGGCTTTAAAACGAATTTCCGCAGACCGACTATACAGGCCAGCTTGAGTTTTGCGGATAACCAGTTTGTTAATTGCTACTTATCACGAACAAACAGAAATAAAAATACCGGGATAGGGAGATAAAACATGGCTGCAAAAAAAACCAATGTATCACTTTTCGTCACAGAAAACCGGGAAACCGGCATCGAACACTGCATCGACGCCCTCGGCGTCAATCCGGTAACAAACAAAAATGTGCTCATCAAACCCAATTTCAACACAGCAGATCCTGCTCCGGGGTCCACCCACAATGACACCCTTGTTTCACTCGTAAAAAAAGTGTGGGATATGGGGGCAAAATCCATCAGAATCGGAGAACGTAGCTTTCCCTTGACCCGTCAAGTCATGGAACAGAAAGGTATTCTGCCGCTTCTTAAAGAGCTGGATGTGGATGTTGTGGACTTCGACACGTTAGACAAAAAAGATTGGGTAGAAATGAACCCAACCGATACGCACTGGCGGGATGGGTTCCGGGTGGCCAGACCTGTTCTGGAAGCGGAATGCCTGATTTCCACCGGCTGTTTGAAAACACACCAGTTCGGCGGTGTTTTTACCTTGTCCCTGAAACTCCATGTGGGGGTCGTTCCCACAACCCGTCACGGGTTTGATTACATGACCGAACTTCACACCTCCCCCCACCAGAACAAACTGATCGCCGAAATCAACCAACCATTTCAACCCGATCTGGTTCTGATCGATGGTATCGATGCCTTTGTGGATGGAGGTCCTGCCACGGGAAAACATGTCCATGGAAACCTTCTGCTGGCATCCACCGATCGTGTCGCCATAGACGCCGTGGGCGTTGCCGCATTAAAAACCCTCGGTAGCAACCAAACGATTATGAAAACCAGAATTTTCGATCACGAACAGATCGCCAGGGCGGCTGAAATCGGCATCGGCGTGACTTCCGTTGAACAGATTGAAATTATCTCTACCACAAAAGAGAGTCAGGCAACCCGGGACAAGGTGGTAGCTCAGCTTAAATAGATCGAGATGCTAGAAGGCTGGGAAGCGATGAGGCTTGGAAACTGAACCCAGACAATTAGCTAAAGGCCGATAACAGCCTCCTATCATCCTAGCTTCCCAGCATCATGCCCCCATGGTTTTAGGGTGACACACCAAATCTAAGCCATTTAAATATATTCTGATTCTCGCTCGACACACGTTGTCCGATGCGTGCCATAAAAAGGTTTTCAGGTTTAAGACAGATGTTCGGCTCATTGGTCTGAAACTCTTGAAACCCGAAAGGCTCAAACAGTCTGATGAGCATTTTCCGATAAGCCAATGCAGATTTGGCGGTACCGTCCAGATCCCATGTCCAGGAATACCCTACCATATATACGATCATATCCTCTACAGCGGGAGAATTCATCAACAGTTCCAGAATTCTTCCTGCAATCCCATTGGATCGGAATCTCCGGCATATTTCTATGGCTTTTACCTCCATCATCAACCCGGGCACCATTTCCTGCCAGCGGTCACCTTCTTCTGGATGATTGAGTACACCAAAGCCGACAATATTCTCACCTTCCAGTGCCAGTGTAACATTCGCATTTTCTTGCGATGTATTATTCTCAAGGCTTTCCTTTTTGGTATAGAGGGACGTGTATTGAGCATGCATACCGAATTGCCCGTCAAACGTATAGCGTCGTATCTCTTCAGGTTTACAGAAAGGGCGGATGCATAAGAGATCAGGGTTGGAGGGTTGGAGGGTTGGAGGGGTTGAGGGAGAGAAAGCAGGGTCGGAGGGGTCGAGGGTTGGAGGGGTTGAGGGTTTGTCTTCCGCAGAATGTGTCATATAATGATAGCCTTTTAGGGGTTTAGACTGTAGGCTGTTAGGTGTTTATTGCCCAAAACTATTAGTTACCCTCAAACCCTTTGTATACTGGGATGCTGCTAAACTCTGATG
>QMMS01000319.1 GCA_003647375.1 Deltaproteobacteria bacterium | reverse complement strand
TGGCACTAAAGCATACGAATAATTACACATACTAAAAAATAAAGCAAGAGTTACAAGCACTTACAGTAGCGCCAACTATTACCAACAATGCAAACAGTTTCAAGCAATTAGTCATATCTGGTTGACATCATTAAATATCTTTGGCATTCTTGTCATATCCTGCCAACATCATCCACCTACAGGAGCACATATGGCACTAACGAAAGCACACCTTATTGAACTAATTCAATCTAACAACGACCTGACCAAGAAACAGAGCACTGATATTGTAGAAGCTACCATTGATATCATGAAGGACGCACTTGCATCCGGGGATGACGTCCTGATCAGCGGCTTTGGCAAGTTCCGTGTAAAACAAAAGGCTGAACGTAAAGGCAGGAATCCTGCTACTGGGGATGATCAGATGCTACCAGCAAGGAAGGTTGTTACGTTTAATTGCAGTGGCAAACTTAGGAAAAAGATCAATGGAGCGTGAAAGGATAATCTGCATATTCTGTGGCAGAATTGCAAAGATCAAGGAGCAGGATGGTCTGAAAATTGTAGTATGCCCAAAGTGCAAACGTGAAACCGAGATGGATACGTACCAAGATATATTTGACCAGTGGCTGGGTGACATACGCAACAAGGATGTTGAAAGGTAAATGTTCTGGTAAGTTGAGGGAGCGGATTAATGGCTAATAAAATGAATCCATTTTCTTGATATTCTATCCAATCAACGAGGTCAGTTACCTATGACAAAACAGTAATATGTCGTTGAAGAATTATTTTCCCGTAGCTGTCAGAATTGGAACACAGACAAAAATTTGCATCAGGCCATATAGTGGCTTTTAAAAATGTTTTCTAATAGCAAGGCCACATCTTATCATCAAATATTCTGATTAAAGGAGGTTCAATATGGCTCAAATCGGTATTGAAACAATTAGCGACAATATCTCAATGATTGATTTTGAACTATCTGGTGTAAAACGTATTGGTGCTCTTTATTTGATTAAAGGTGATAAGACTTGTCTTGTTGATTCGGGAACAAAAGAATCAGCCAAGAAAATAATCAAAGGGCTTGATTCAGTTAAGTCATTTCCCCCTGACATGATTATTTTAACTCATTCCCATTGGGATCACACTCAAGGTGTACCTACCTTCTGTCGTGAAGCAGAAAAAAGGAGTAAGAAAATAGTTGTGATGGCTTCTGAAAAAGCTATTTCAAATCTTAAAGATCAATCATGGAACAGCGTGTTTGATGAAAAGCATAAGTATGAAAATGTAATAGATGTTGAGCCTTTAAAGGAAGGACAAATCATTGATCTTGGTGGAATTGAATTAGAAGTAATTGATTTTTCAGGGCATTGTGCTGATGATATTGCATTGTATGATAAAAAACATAAGATTATATTTATAGGAGATTCCTTAGGATACAAATTTGAACATAGTCTTTTCTTTCCCCCCTTTATGCCCCCATTTTGGGATAAAGACGGATTTTATTCTGCCGCTGAAAAATTAAAAAAAATTGATTATGAAAAGATATTCTTAGCCCACTACGGATGTCTTAATGGAAAAGAAGCTCAAGATTTTCCCAATGAAACCGTTGCCGCAATGGAAACATGGTGGAATGTATTCGTTGAGTCAGACAAAAAAGGAAAGTTAGATGATGTGACCTATATGCGAGAAGCCATTGTAAAGGAAGCAAACATTGTAATGCCTGAAGTAGAAATAGCCAAAGCATCTATGAGAATCATGTTGTCGTTAATCAACATGGGTAAAAAGATTTTTGGGAAAGAGCCAATAGATGTTGGGGCTGTCCAATTGGAAGGTTTTATCAATTGGCTTGTCAAGGGATACAAGGGGGCTACACAATAGCCTTTGAACCGAAAACTTTCCTGTCCCTGAAATCCTTGCCCAAGAAGCCATTGTGAATCTTGGTGTTGCCTTAGAGCAGTTTTCAACATCGAGCATGAACATTGGAAGATCATGGAGGAAGTATTTCTGGTTTAGGTGGAATATGTCATAGCCGTTAGGTCGAAACCATCATAAAAAAGGAGATCTAATATGAAGATATTGAGAACCCCTGATGATCGATTTTCAAATCTTTCAGAATATCCGTTTGAACCAAATTATTTAGAGGTTCCAGACAGTGAAGATGGATGGCTCAGAATTCATTATGTCGATGTAGGCCCAAATACAGCTGAACCGGTGTTGATGATGCACGGTGAGCCAACTTGGTCTTATTTGTATCGGAAAATGATCCCGATAGTAACCGAAGCGGGTTTTCGGGTTATTGCACCCGATTTAGTCGGTTTTGGTAAATCAGACAAACCATCCAAAAGATCTGATTACACATACGAACGTCATGTGAGCTGGATGCAGGCGTGGTTGGAACAAGTCGGCATTGATAAGATTAATCTTGTTTGTCAGGATTGGGGAGGTTTGATCGGATTGCGATTGCTGGTTAACGACCCTGACCGTTTTCAATGTGCCATCGTAGCCAATACAGGATTGCCAACCGGTGATGATCCTATATCTGACGCCTTTTTGAACTGGCGCAAATTCTCATTGGAGGTCGAGGATTTTGATGTTGGAAGCATAGTGACTATGGGTTGCAAAAAAGAGGTGCTTGACAATGTTGCAGCTGCTTATAATGCGCCATTTCCTGATGATTCCTATAAAGAAGGGGCAAGGGTTCTTCCCTCCTTGGTACCTATAAAACCTGATAATCCGACCTCAGACGCAAATAGAAAGGCATGGGAAGTCCTATCAAATTTTAACAAGCCATTTCTAACCGCTTTCAGTGATGGTGATCCCATTACTGGTGGTGGCGATCATGTTTTTCAAAAAAGAGTATCCGGTGCAAAAGATCAGCCACATACAACAATCGAGGGAGGTGGACATTTTCTGCAGGAGGATTGTGGGGAGGAGTTTGCTGGCGTAATTGTGAATTTCATTAATCAGAAGGCTGGTTAACAGTTCTTAAATAGGTTTTAATGTGAAGCCCCAAGGGATTGAGGGAGCGGGTGGATGCAGAGAGGGAGAGTCACATGTCCTGATCAGCGACTTTGGCAAGTTCCGTGTGAAACAAAAGGCTGAACGGAAAGGCAGGAACCCTGCTACCGGTGAAGATCAAATGATGTTATCATGGTACTGCGGCAAGACAGGTGAATATTATCCAAAGACTGAATGTGGAAGATCAGACAAGCCCCCATGGATCATATTTGCGGAATCAAGGAGCGCAGATATCGCCATTAATATAAACGATGGGGAATATGTTTTTCTGTATCTCTCTTAGCACGTTAGTTTAACCTTTTAATACGATGGGGAGGGAATTTATGGGGCCCATGACAGACAGCAAAAACCTACTGGAGTGTGTCTATTACTGGGAAAAAAACGCAGCGGATCGGGTTTTTTTCACCCAGCCGATGGGGGGCGGTGACGCCAACATCAAAACCTGGACCTGGAAAGAGACCCTGGACGAAGCCCGACGTATGGCGGCCTACCTGAAAAGCCTCGATTTGCCGGAGCGCAGCAGCATCGCCCTGTGTTCGAAGAACTGTGCTCACTGGATCATCGCCGATCTGGCGATCTGGATGGCGGGGCATGTCAGTATTCCGATTTTTCCGATTCTGACCGCCGATATTGTCCAGTACACGCTGGAGCATTCCGATTCGCGACTTCTTTTTGTGGGCAAGCTCGATCCGGTCTGGGACGAAATGAAAAAGGGCGTTCCGGAAGATATGCCTAAAATCGCCTTTCCCCTGGCACCGGAGAACGATCACACCCAGTGGGACGACATCATCGCCCAGCACGAGCCGCTGACCGACCCGGCGGATAGGACCCCGGAGGAAACGGCCACCATCATCTACACTTCCGGAAGCACCGGCAAGCCCAAGGGTGCCATGATGAGTTTCAAGGCCATGCATGTAAGTGGCAGGGGTATCAGCGAATATCTCGATACCCGGGCAGATGACCGGATGCTTTCCTACCTGCCATTATCCCATGCATTCGAGCGCTGGATTTTAGAGTCGCATGCCCTGTTCGTCGGCAGCCACGTTTTTTTTGCCGAAAGCCTCGACACCTTTTTGCAGGACTTGCAGCGCGCCCGGCCCACCCTTTTTATTTCGGTACCGCGGCTGTGGCTGAAATTCCAGCTTGGTGTTTTTCAGAAAATGCCACCCAAAAAACTTGGCCGCCTGTTGAAGATTCCAATACTGAGTGGGATCGTGAAGAAGAAGATCCTCACCGGACTGGGGCTCAATCATGTGCGGTTTGCCGGCTCCGGCTCGGCACCGATTCCCAAAGAGGTTATCGAGTGGTACCGCAGTCTGGGGCTGGAACTGCTGGAGGGGTACGGCATGACCGAGAACATGTCCTATTCTCACGTCAGCAAACCCGGCCAGGTGCGAGTCGGCTACGTTGGTTCCCCCCTTCCCGGTGTTGAGCAGCAGATCAGCGAGGAAGGGGAAGTCCTGGTCAAGAGCCCGGGCAACATGACCGGGTACTACAAGATGCCCGAGAAGACCGCGGAAGAGTTTACCGAGGACGGCTTTTTTAAAACCGGCGACCAGGGTGCAGTCGACGAGATGGGGCGCCTTAAGATCAACGGCCGGATTAAAGAGCTGTTCAAGACATCCAAGGGCAAATATGTTGCACCGGTGCCCATTGAAAACCTGATCAACAACCACCCGCGCGTGGAAGCCTGCTGCGTTTCCGGTTTGGGGTATCCGCAACCCCACGCGGTGGTGATGCTGTCGGAGGAGGCCCGCGGGGCACTCGCCCAGGAAACCGAACGGGCCGCCATCGAAAGTGATCTGAACGCGCACCTGGAGGGCATTAACGCGACGTTGCCCCATCATGAGCGGTTGGCTTTCCTGGCCGTGGCCAGGGACGAATGGCTGCCGGAAAACGGGTTTCTGACACCCACCATGAAGTTAAAGCGCAACACGTTGGAAAAGACATATGGCGAGTTCTCCGAAGAATGGTACTCGGCAAAAAAAACCATCGTGTGGCAAGCCTGAGATAGAAACTGAACATCCAGCTAAAGAACTTATTTCAGCACTCCCGTTCTGGACGAAACCCATCGGAAAAATCAAACACATTCTGATGGCACGATAGGCAAAAGTGGCGGCGTTTGCACGAAAAAGAAAATAAATATTCGTGGCCGCACAGTTGTTGACGGCAAATGGTCCGGTATAGCCTTGATCAGGCGGTGCATTCCACGCCACAGGATCGATGGGGACCGGCCAGGCCCCGAAACAATTTGAAATGGCTTTTAAACCTTACTCTTATGATCTGCTTGACATTTCGCACATGCCTACCGACTTTGAAAAAGTCATTTCAGAATTGGGTAGTTTCTTAGTTCCTCCACTACAATATGCATCGGAAGCCAGGATTTTCGATAAGGATAGGCAACCGGGTGGGTCGTGGAAATAATTGGTCGGCCAAATTAAACTTATA
>QMMS01000318.1 GCA_003647375.1 Deltaproteobacteria bacterium | reverse complement strand
TGAGCGGGAATAACTCAGTGGTAGAGTGCGACCTTGCCAAGGTCGAAGTCGCGGGTTCAAATCCCGTTTCCCGCTCCATTTTTTTGGCGGCATAGCCAAGTGGTAAGGCAGCGGTCTGCAAAACCGCTATTCACCAGTTCGAATCTGGTTGCCGCCTCCAGTTATAAACAAGGGGTTACGCTTTGCAAGCTGACCCCTTTTTTGCTTTGCTGATAGCTTATGGATTTTCTTTTTCTCGCCCGCTTACGCTCGAGCTCGCAGAGAGCGCAGAGCGTAAATATATCTCTGGGGCTCTGCGCTCTCTGTGAGAGATATTAGCCCCTATCAGAGCTTATCATCTACCATGAATTTATTTAATCTTCGAATATCCCGGAATCAGTGTCTGGGTACTGCTCACACCGGAGATGCCTCTGATGTTATCATGAACGAACTGCCCGATAATCTCGGCATCAGATGAGAGCAAGTCCCTTGTCAGAATAATTTTAGCGATGATGTCCACATCCCCATGAACCCCGTGAAGCTCTTTTACCTCGTCGTGAACAAATAATTTGTCCATGATACGATATTCGCTTTTTGCTTTGACAATGATCAATACAAAGGCGATGATATCGCGTTTCATGTCTGGGTACTCACGCTCTTTCATGTTTGCCATTTTATTTCTAAACGCCTCCATGTCCTTGGGGATTAGTTTGTCGATCCCGATACCGTATTTGCGCTTTCGGTTTTTTTCCCATTGATGAAAAGAGATATAGGCATACAGGTCTGACACGGTTCGATTTCGAAAGTGTCGAATGAGCTGCCCTTTCTCTATAATGGCGATGAGTGGGCTGTAAATAGTTTTGTACCAATCTTGTGCCGAGTCTTTCGTGGAAACTTTACTGCCTGTGATTCGCCAGAGATAATCCTGGTGTTTCTTGATTTGTTTGCCCAGATAGTCATATTGGCCTAATTCCGTTAACTCGATTGCTCGTGGCAGGCCTGTATTCTCAAGGAAAAGTGATTGTTGCCGATAAAGGATGTTTTCGAATGTGTTTTTGGACGGAATAAACTCGACAATATCTGCCGGAATCGTGTCGTGACCGAATTCGTTGGCCGCTGAAACACGGTGGTTGCCGTCCAGGACGTAAAACTCATCCTTGATCTGATAGAGTTTGACCGGTGGTAGCCGCTTCCCGGTTCGCATGGTGGCCTTGATATTTTCAAGTCGCTCTGATGGAATATTCTTTTTGATCCGAAAGCGGTTGTCGAAGTCATGATAGCGTCCAACGCTGCCCGTAATCTGTTTTAGTGGAACAGAAAAGCTGCCACGATTGACCGTGTCAAAGGCGCCCTCCTTGATCTGGCTTTCTTTGAAACTCTTGGTATCTTCCGGCTTTGCTGTCGAAAGACGACCTGATTTATCCGGAGAGCGTTTCTTTCTAAATATTGATTTCAAGAATCGTATAGCCATAGCTGTTAACGACCTTTGTGTTGTCCAGGTTTGTCACTCTGTCTGAAAAATTGTCAAATTGTGCATGAATATGGCCATGGATAAAATATTTGGGAGCATAGCGGGTGATGAGCCAGTGAAAACTTTTAAACCCCTTGTGACAGCGATCTTCTGCGTCGTGGACATGTCTTGGCGAGGCGTGTGAAATAACCACATCAATACCACCTTTCCACCAGAGGCCTATCTTTAGACTACGAATGATCCGACGCATTTGCCGCTCGGTGTATTGATTGGGGCCACCGTTGTACCATCGGGACCCTTCAAGCCCCAGGATTTTAAAACCCTGAAATTGAACCAGTTTTCCATGAATGTTAACGCATCCGTCGGGTGGCTTGAGATCGTAACGGATATCGTGGTTGCCTTTTACGAAAAAGAGCGGCGCCTGAAGTCGGGTGGTAATAACCGTCAAGTATTCGGGTGGAAGGTCTCCACAGGAAACGATCAGATCGATCCCGGAAAAACGGCTCGCATCAAACGAATCATTGAGAATCGGTTCAACACGATCTGAAACAGTTAAGATTTTCATACATCATTATCCGCCTTTGCAGAATACCACGGGCTTGCCCGTGGAGGAATGCAAAAGCAAAGGTTAATTGCTACGGCGCGATGTCACCCCTAAGGCAAGGCGGATAACCGCGGCGTCTTGTCGCGGCGTAGCTCGCAGAGCGAAGACGGAAGCCGAAGACGGGTATTTTAATGGGACCACGGGTTTACCCGTGGGGTTCCATTCCCGGCGAACAATATTACACCTGGTCAACGTTTGAACACAAATGATTCTTAAACCATTAGAGCAAAGAAAAATAAACGTTATCATATGGGAACCCTCTTTGGCGATATATATTTGTTTTCTTAAAAACAATTCGATCTTTTAAAATAAGCAACGCCTTTTTACGAAAGTCCACTTTAATCTTGACATGTAGATACGATGTAGCTATTTAGTAACCACATTATTCCGACTATCGTTGATAATTTATTCTTATTACTCCGGCGAATAAATACCCGAAAATTGTCATTCCCGCGAAGGCGGGAATCCAGAAGAACACTGGATGCCGGA
Organism: Deltaproteobacteria bacterium; assembly: GCA_003647375.1. The sequence continues at coordinate 2,914 of QMMS01000318.1, read as the reverse complement.
TCAAGTCCGGCATGACGGAGTTAGCTATTTTATCGCCAGGTTAATAACCACCTATAGATGATTTTTGATTCGGTATTAAAGGGGTTGTCATAAATATGTTCCGAATAAGTCCCTCAACCGAGGAGAATCCATATTTTTTTCAAAAGGATATATCATAGTCAATCAAAAAAGATGTTACGGGTCCAGCTAATTTAGAAGGGGAAAAAAATGAGGTACGCAGAGACAGGGTTTAATCTAGAAGTTGATCTAACCCGGGGAAACATTGAGAGGGTCCCAACGGACCCGAAAGACACCGAGCTTTACCTGGGAGGTCTGGGTACGAGTGCCAAGATATTATGGGACAGGGTTCCTCCCGAAGTGGAACCTTTTTCCCCTGACAATCTACTTATATTTGCTGCAGGATTACTATGCGGCACACCCGCTACCGGTTGTAATCGTACCATTGTTACGACCATTTCTCCCCAGACCAGGCTGATGGCCTTTTCAATGATGGGCGGGTTTTGGGCACCCGAATTGAAATATGCCGGGTATGACAAAGTGATCCTTCGTGGAAAGTCCCCTGATCTGGTCTATTTGTGGATACATAATGACAAAGTAGAAATACGTGACGCCTCTCATTTGCAGGGCAAAGGGTCTAATGAAACGGCTGAGCTCATTCGGCAGGAGTTGAAAGAGCCCAAAGCACAGGTGGCGGCTATTGGTCTGGCCGGTGAGAACAAGGTCTATTTTGCTTCCATCGAGCAGGGGCGTTCCAGTGCCAGCCGCGGCGGAATTGGGGCTGTAATGGGAGACAAGGGGGTAAAAGCGGTTGTTGTTCGCGGAACAAAGGACATTAACGTTGCCCAACCAGCTGAATATCTGGAGCTTTGCAACGAAGTGTTGGAATATATAAAATTCCGAGAAAAAAATCCAATTCCCGGCGTAATACCCATTTTATCCGTACTTGGATCACCGCAAGAGATGGCGATCCATGATGAGAAGTGGCACACCGAAAATTTCTCCTGGGGAAATTCCCGTGTTCGCAGAAAAGGTTATTGGAACGATGACATCGCAAAAGAATGGAAGGATACCTTGGATAATGCGCGGACGCGGCTGATAAGCTGCTATAACTGTCCGATGAAATGCGGGGCAACACTTTCCATGCCGGGGCTTCCAACTTACATGATGAAATGCTTCACAAAATTGACCTACACCATGGCGGCCATGTCAAACCTGGATTTTGGTTTGTCAATTGCCCAACGTGCTACAGAGTATGGCGTGGATGGATACTCGGCACCGCAAGTGATGGCATTCGCCCTGGAACTTTATGAAGCGGGTATCTTGACTGATAATGACCTGGAAGGAATGCCGCCCGATAACGAGGAGAGATTTTACTGGTTACTTGACAAAATTGTGCGTCGGGAAGGGATCGGTGATGTTTTAGCCAATGGCACGTATTGGGCTGCCAAAGAAATCGGCAATGGCGCTGAAGCATACGCGCATAACAATATCAAAAAGCATGAGCAGCTGCCTCTCAAGTTAGGCATGCTGAATCCTATCTATTTCCTGATGTATTGTACCGGAGAAAAAATCAATATTACCCAGATTGAAGGGCAGTTCCCCCAGGGACCTTTTCCGAAAAGAGAGCACAGAGAAAAGTTTGTAAAGGATTGGTTCCAGGTTCCTGACGACAAATTCAAGCAGTATTTCCTGGACTGGGAACCACGGGGGGAAAACTCGATGCCATATTATCCAACGGTTGAAATGACGTGTGACATTGTCGACTGGATGGAGAGGATGCACTACATCGATGATGCCCTCGGCATGTGCGCTGGTTTGTCATCATTTCATCTGAAACCTCCCTATCATATACATAATTACCCGAAATTTATCTCAGCCGGTGCCGGGATGGATATGGATGAAGACAAGCTGACGCAAGCAGCCAAGCGATACCGCACCTTAGTCAGGGCTATTAATATCCGAAGAGGCATGCGCAGAAAAGATGAGAAGCCACCCGAAGATCATTGGAAGAAAAGACTTCCCGAACTCGAAAAAGAGCTCCTGGATACGTATTATCAATACAAAGGGTGGAATCTTGAAGGAATTCCTACCAAAGCGTCCTTACATGAATTGGGTTTGGATTACGTGAGTGAAGATTTTGTAAAGAGGGGGATCTTGGCGGATGAAGAAAACAATTAAAACGATAAGAGTTGATGTCGATAAATGCAATGGTTGCAGGGCATGTGAGGTTATCTGTTCCGCCTTTCACGCTGCCCCAAAATATAGTAGCAACAATCCGGAGAGGTCTCGTATTCGTGTGATCCGTGAACCACTCACCGATATATATGTGCCTGTGTATGCGGGTGAGTACACGCCGGCCGAATGTGCCGGCAGAGATAAATATACGATCGATGGAAAGGAATACGACGAGTGCGCTTTCTGCCGGGCTTCCTGCCCATCCAGGGACTTGTTTAAAGAACCCGATTCCGGTCTTCCGTTAAAATGCGATATGTGTGAAGGCGAAGAAGAGCCCATGTGTGTCAAGTGGTGTCTGGCGGACGCCCTGATTTTTGAAGAAAGGGAAGAGGAAGTCCAAGAAGAGGTGGAACAAGAGGAACTGGAGATCGGGTTGGAATCGCTGGCAAACAAATATGGTATGGACAAGATAATGGATGCCGTATCCCGGATGTCCGAGAAGGAATAGAAATCTACCGGCCAGATTTGGTTCATTCACTGTACGTTTTATGCTTGTTGTGACGTAACTATTCAGCCACAGATTCACACAGATAAACGCAGCTATGTTTAAACACAAAGAAATTACAGATATTATACTTAGAAGTTTTTATGAAGTTTATAATGAGCTTGGCGGCAGAAAACCTGAATTTAAAAGATTTGTATATGATAATAAAAGAAAAAATATCAGTGATGATCAGCG
>QMMS01000317.1 GCA_003647375.1 Deltaproteobacteria bacterium | reverse complement strand
TCCGGGCTCTCTTCCAGGATCAGGGTGGCGGCATCCACACCGTTCAGATCAGGCATGTTGATGTCCATTATCACTATGTCCGGGGCGAATTTCCTGGAAAGTTTGACGGCATCGCGCCCGTTCTCCGCCTCGGCCACGACCGCCATGTCCGTCTCCTTTTCAAGCAGGGAGCGCAGGCCGTCACGGATTATTTTGTGGTCGTCCACGAGTATGATGTTAATGCTCATAATTCTTCCCTGGATTCACCATGTGATCATAATTTCAGGTTAGCATACAGACTTTTATTTTCAAAGGCTATGTTATCCCCCTAGTCGGGGTTACCCATAACCCGCTGTTCATGTTTTGTCGCTGCTACGGAAGCAAATTCTACTTAAGGTAGCCATTAGCGCAGTGTTATGATAAAATCAATGGGTAGAAAGATGGATTCCAAGGGTAAAAAAATCTTACTCGGTGCTGCAGCCTATGCCAGGCGGTTGTCAGCCGCGGCAATGCAGGTGCGCATTCCGTCTAATAAAAGCACCGTTCCTTGACATTTTGGAAGCATTTACATACGACTAGGGGTATGAAGACAACCGATCAACAAGGTAACGGCGGAAAGCCGACCCGCACACCAGAAAGATTTATAAATACTTATTTTTCAAGGCCCTATATATATTTATCCATCCTTTTCCTCTTACTGTTCCTATTTGGACCTGCAGCAGGCTTTTTTCAACATTTTCTACAAAGCGAGACACCCGGCACCGATTTTAACGAAGCCCTTCTGGAAAAAATGTCCAAAGGGTGGGAGTACCAATGGGATAACCGAACGACTACCGACGGCCAAAAGAATACAGATGAAATGATGCTCCCGATAGAAAAGGAATGGAAGCCCATCGTCTATCCTTTGAATCCCCCGGAGCGAAACGGCCGTAACCTGCTTTTCCTGAGACACACAATCCCGGCAGGCAGTTGGTCGGAGCCGGCGCTTCTCATTGATGGAAGGGGAATCTTGCTGACGTTCCGGGCCTATGTCGGTGAACAGTTAATCCACGAGTTCGGCAGAATGAATTCCCGTGGCGAGGGCCATATCTCTGGTATATCCTCACATATCATCCCGCTCGACATACAACACCTGGGCCAAACCCTCGTAATCCACGTTTTTTCGGATTATTCCAATATCGGCATAAGGGGCCGGGTGTACATCGGCTCGAAATCAAGCATATACCAATCCATTGTACGAAAGGATATCAACAAGCTCGTCATCGGCATCTTCATGGTCCTGATCGGCCTTTTAGATTTCTTCAGCTATCGGCATAACATCAAAACCACCGGTGCCATCCCCATGTTCGGTGTGCTGGCACTGGCACTTGGTCTCTATACCATCAATGTCACCACCCTCAAAGACGTGATATTATTCGCTCCTGTCTTCTGGTTCAATCTGTACATCGTGTCCATGACAATTATACCGGTCGGCGCCATCGGATTCGTATGGCAGACATTCAGGGCCCGTCCCGGCAATTTTTTACACCGCCTCTGGATCCTGCATGCAGTGTATGCTGCTGTGTGCCAGCTGTCTTTCCTTCTGGCCCTATATGCCCTGGCACCTATTTCCATCGGGACCTTGCTGCTAAACATCCTGCGCTGGTTGTTAATCCTGGAAATGTTCATGATCATAGGCATCATCAGCTGGGATGCCTTCGCAAAAAAGGACGCGCAGGCCCGAATTTATCTCTGCGGGTTCCTCCCCGTGATTTTAGCGGGTATTCATGACTCGTTGGCGGGGCTGGACAAAATCGAATCATCGTCCTCGTACGTGCCCTGGGCTATGATGGTGTTTATTCTCAGCCTCGAACTGATTCAAAGACGCTTGTTCATAAAGGTTCAAAACCGTCTGAAAAAATATACAGCCCAACTTGAAATAAAGTCTGTGGAAAAGGAAGAACTGCTCAGGGATCTTCATGACGGCATCGGCGGTCTAATAACCAACATAAAATTCATTTCTGAAATGGGACGCAGCAGCACTTCCATACCTGAAATGAAGGAAGCATTGGCAAATATCTCCGAACACTCGAGTGAAAGTCTCATCGAAATCGGTAATTTCATGCAAAGCCTCGATGAAGATGACACGGACTGGCCAATTCTGGAGGCCAAGTTCCGTCAATTCGGTGAAAAATTACTGGCGTCGAGAGGTATGATCTTTCACTTTAGCGCCGATATCGTTGATGACATAAAAAGACCGGACCCGGTCCTTTTCTTGAACCTTCTGCAGATTTACAAGGAAGCATTGACCAATGCCACCAAGCATGCCAAGGCCGATTCCGTGCAAGTCCACCTATCCGCTGATGCAGCAAACTTACGGTTGTCTGTTCAGGATGACGGCATTGGTTTCGGGAAAAGCATTGTTCACGGCAAGGGCCTTGCAAATATGAAAGCCAGGGCACAAAAGATCGGCGGCGCCTTGTCCATTACATCCAGACCGGGAACTGTTGTTGTCCTGGAACTGCCTTTGAAACAAAATCATCCCTAATCGTACGGATATTGTCCTGAATGAAGCCACGACATTTGTAATGTTATTTTGACAACCGCTCTTTTACCGTAAGGTATCACTATTCTTCAGAATAGCTTCTATCTTTTATGGTATGTTCTTTGTGTGAGCATTCATAAATAGTTTGAGATAATTGGAGGCAAAGCCCAATCAAATCAACTCTGTTTAGCGTATCGAGCTGTTTTCCATAATAACCAATATCTTCTATATTCAGTTTTTTTATCATGTCATCCTGTAGCATGCTCTTCTTTTTCTCTGCCTATTATCAGGTGCGTTTTTAACATTTAATAACCATCTGTTCATATTCGGGAATTCAACCACGGGCATGCCCGTGGTTTTCTGCGAAGACGGACAAAGTGAACTAAGTATTTATCACAATGGGAGAAAAAAACTATTGGTAGAATTGCGGATTGGGGGGGTTATAAATTCCGATTGAGGCATATGATGTATCAAAGGGTAATCATCACTGCCGCCCTGGCCGGTGCGGCTTCGTTCAAGGACAACAACCCGGCCGTACCCTACACACCCGAAGAATTTGCCGAAGAGGCCTACAAAGCACACCAGGCAGGAGCGGCCATGGTACATGTCCATGCCCGCCGGGACGATGGATTCCCCACCCACGAAATAGACAGGATCCAGGTCACCTATGACGCCATCCGGGCCAAGTCGCCAAACCTGATCGTGAACCTGAGTTCTGCCGTGGCCATGGTGCCACGCCTGAACAACGCATCGCCCAGATTGTATCCGTCAAACCCGAAATGGCCTCGCTCAACACCAACACCATGAACTTCAGCATGATGAACCGCAAAACCGGCCAGATCGTTTTCGACGGTGTCTTTGAAAACGCGCTGATTAGAATTCCCATCGATCCGGAGATTAAATAGGTGTTCGTAGAGAAAACGCCCCTTTTTTTTTCTCACGTTCTCGATTTTTTTATTTTAGGCGCTGCACCCTTGGCGCCTCTGCGTTGAGAGGAACCGTGCCGGGGGCCCTTTGAAAAACGATTAGCATGCCGCCTATTGGGGGAACCGGCGCTTGTATCTTTATCCTTTTCCCTGATCCGGATGCCGTCTTCTTCGAGAGTGATCATTCTTTTTTTATACAGGTTGCCGAGCGTTTTCTTGAACACTTTTTTGCTGACACCAAAAAGTTCGGCAATGACTTCGGGCCGGCTTTTATCCGTCACGGCCAAGAATCCCTTCTGGTGCCGCAATTTATACATGATGCTCGCGGATAAGGCATCCACAGCCTTGTAACCAGGCTTTTGCAGGCAAAGGTCAATTTTCCCGTCATCCCGTACTTTCTTTACATATCCGCTGATCTTTTCCCCGACTTTCAGCGGTTGAAAGACTTCGTTTTTATATAGAATACCCTCCTGGGTCCCGTCAATGGTGGCGGTAAATCCCATCTCGGTCCGGGTGGCAATAACCAGCGTCACCTTTTGATTTGTTTTAAAGGTGCTGTTTTTTTCCATCATGGCCTTTCATGCCGTAAATGAGCGAAACGGATTGCATTGACACTGACAAAAATGACGATTCAGATACATTAGCACAATTTATGCTTGGAGAAAATTGAAAAGAAAAAACCGGCTCTAAAACCAATTTTATTCAAGGCATTTCAATATTTCTCGGAAAACATGAAGACGCTAAGAACTATATTTTATGGCCACGAAGACACCAAGACACCAAGAGCAATTATGAAAAAAGGATATGACATCTGGGTATTCGGGGATTAACGGAATTATTTCCAGAACCGGATTGCTAAGCAGTTGTCCACCGGTTTGACCGCGGACTGCATCGATCTCGAGATCGATGATAAAGGCCTGTATCTGCATGGGCCATGCAGATGCAGGCTTTAATTTAACATAAATCTTCATTCCCCGAATTCAGGGTTCCACTGGATATTTCAATACAATATTCCTTTAACATTTCCGAATATTGTCAAATACTCATGAAGATTTATTACTCCAGCCGCATCCTTTTTACAATCTTTTCGATCTCACCTGATTTCTGCATGGCCTTGATGTCCTTGCGCAGCTTGGCAGCCGCGGCCTCATCGGCGGTCGTGAGTAGGAACCGCATGGGCTCGTCCCGGAAAACGGCATTGTCGGCCGTGGCCAGGTGGTTGACACGGATGATGCCCTTTAAGGTGTCCACGTATTTCTGGCCACGTTCGGAATAGCTTTTCAGACCTTCGATCAATTTCATGGAACTCAGGGGTTGGCCGGCAGCCTTCATTTCAGCCCGCAAGCGACGAAAGTCCTCGTAAGCCGGATGAGAGCTCAGGTTAATAAAGTAACCGCGCACGCTGTCAAAGGGCCAATCATAAGCCGCGATGCGGTGGTCACCCAATTCCTTACGCTGTTGTTCGGGTACCAGCCCCTTGCCGCCGTAGGTCCACTGGCCAAACAGGGCATTGCCCTTGGCGGCAAAGCGTGAGGTGCCGTAGCCGCTCTCGTACGCTGCCTGACCAAGCACCATGCCCGCAGGGATCACATCCAACTTGTACAGCGCCTGGTCGATGACCTTACGGAGCTCGGCCGGATCGCTCATCTGTTCGGCTTTCTCGCGTTTTGTAATGCGCAGGGTCACAGCCAGATCGCGCAGCCAGGCAATCTCCTCGGGGGACAGTTTGCCATTGCCGGCGAGCACCGTGTCCATCCCCTTCATTTTTTTGCGCCGGTCCAGCACCATTTCGTTGGCATGCATGGCCAACGGTAGAATAACACGATAGAATATTCCCTTTTTCTGAGGAACCGGCATATTGGCGGCGTTTTTCTGCCACCGGGGGGAGATGCCCGTTATCATTATCTTCGGGACCAGGAGCTGCTCCCCTTTTTTAATCTCGCCCCACCAGTTTTCCGCTTTGAGCCAGTCTATAACCGCTTCATTGCCCGGCAATACAACCACTTCATAGGCCCATAACGGCGTTGTCACTCC
>QMMS01000316.1 GCA_003647375.1 Deltaproteobacteria bacterium | reverse complement strand
TGCCAAGAAAATAGTCGAAACAATCGACTATGATTTCTCTCAGATTGAGGAAGGGCATATGGCGGATCATCAGGGTGTATGGGCTATCCGTGCTTACAACTTCGACAACATCATTGAAGCATTTCTTGAGAATAATAGTAGAGCGGTGGTAGTAAATATTGGAGCGGGTTTGGACACCACATTTCAGAGAGTTGACCAGGGAACTGTGCTATGGATCAATATCGACCTTCCAGATGTCGTTGCTATGCGGCAGAAGCTAATTCGGCATCAGTTAATTCCTGACTCAGAACGAGAAATGACGATTGCTAAATCCGTTTTTGATTTCACCTGGATTGATGACATATCCCGGTGGACGAAAGACCGTTCCATTCTGTTCATGGCTGCCGGAGTACTAATGTACTTCGAAGCCCAGGAGGTCGAAATCCTGTTCCGTAAACTTGCCGAAACTTACCCTTCATCCCATGTTATCTTTGATTCGATGTCCTGGTTACCAGCATGGGGGTCAAATAGGGAAATCAAGAAAATCGTGAAAAATAGCGGAATGGACTCATCAACAATTATTAAGTGGCATCTGAAAAGAGCTTCCGGTCTTCGAAAGTGGGTAGATACAATCAAAATCATTGAAGAATATCCCATGCTTTCGAAAGTGCCCGCCAGGAATGATTTTAATAAAAAGCAGATCTGGCAAATTAAAATTGTAGGTCTCTTTCGTTTTTACAACATGATTCATGTGCAGCTCTGAGAGCATGTGCAATTACATAACGGTTCATTTGTAACTTAGCTCAAATTGTACAGATCAAACATCATGTATTATCGGACCCCATGCGATTCATGTGCAAGCAAAGGGCAGGCTTGATCCCTTTACGTTTCCTTTTCGGGAAAGCCGGAGAACCCCAGATCTCTTGTTGTCAAGCCATCGCGTTAAAAGACCCCGGCATCACCCTTGACGTTTTGGCTCCAAAGGACTCCGCTTTTTGAATCACTATTTCTTATGCCTGCGCCTTTCTTGCTATTCTCTCATTTTTACAGTACAGGTGGATTGGGGTTTGGGTTTCCTTTTCAGGTTTTGGAGAACGGTTTGAACCTTAGCAAAAGATGCCGACTGACAATACGATCCGGGCAAGCAAAGATGTTCCTTGTCCTCTTCGGTTTCTTGTTTTCGTTTGTTACACCGCAGAACAGTTGTTTGGCGCAACCAACCGAACGGGCGGTGTATGTTGTCAACATCTCCGGAACGGTTGACCCGGGTATGGCGGCATTTATGGAACGGGTACTTGAAGTGTCCGTCGATGATCCGGACGCCCTGTTTGTTTTTGAAATGGACACCTTTGGCGGACGCGTGGATTCGGCACTCCATATTGTGGATACCCTCCTTTCTGTTCCTGAAGACCGTACCATCGCCTTTGTTAAAAACAAGGCCATTTCTGCAGGCGCATTGATCGCCCTGGCCTGCGGCAGGCTTGCCATGAAAAAGAATACCACCATCGGCGACTGTGCACCCATCACCTATTCAAATGAAGGTCCCAAGATGCTGGGGGAAAAGTTCCAGTCCCCTCTGCGGGCCAAATTCCGTGCTCTTGCGAAACGCAATGCCTACCCCGAGACCCTGGCCGAGTCCATGGTCACAGCGGAGATGACGGTTTATGCTGTGGAAATGGATGGGATAACCCATTATATGGATTCCCAGGCATTCGAAGATCTGAGCCAGACGGAAAAGGAGCGGGTTTCATCCAAAAAGACGATTGTAGCCAAGGGCGAACTTCTGACCATGAATGACACCGAGGCCGTTGATCTGGGTTTTTCACGCATGAGTGTTGATACCATCGATGACATGTTGCAACAGATGGAAATAGAAAATTACACACTCATACGGATTGAAGAGAACTGGTCGGAAACCTTTGTACGATTCATCGGTGGTATTGCACCGCTATTGTTGATGATCGGTCTTGCAGCCCTTTATATAGAAATAAAGGCGCCCGGCTTCGGGTTGCCCGGGATTCTGGGTATCATCTGTCTGTTTCTTGTTTTCATCAATCAGTATTTGGTCGGTTTGGCTGATTATACGGAACTGTTGCTATTGGTTATAGGATTTGTCCTTTTGGGATTTGAGCTTTTCGTGATACCCGGCTTCGGTATCACCGGGATTGCAGGTCTTCTTTTTATCACCGCCGGCGCCATTCTAGCACTTCAGGATTTTGTCATACCGGACCCTTCCTTTCCCTGGCAGGCAGAACTTTTGTCAAAAAACATCCTGCATGTCCTCGGTGCGCTTTTCATGGCTGTGATCCTTGCACTTTTTGCCCTGCGCTATCTCCTGCCAAAGCTTTCTGCGGTTGTCGAAGGACCCTATCTGGAGACGACTCTCAAAGATTCTCATGCGGATTCACTGGAAGCCACGGGCGCTAAAACAGGTGATATCGGGGTTGCCATGTCATTGCTGCGACCCTCCGGCAAGGTACAGATCCAAGATGAAATTTTTGATGTGGTCACCGAGGGAGAATTCATAGAAAAGGGCATCGCCGTGATAATTAAAGAAATTGTGGGAAACCGGATTGTCGTTGCAAGGAAACCTGAAGATGAATGATCATTTGCTTTATTCAATAATTTTGCAGCTTGTGGGTGTTGGTGTTATCATTGCAGAAATAATTCTACCATCAGGCGGTATCCTTGCAATTGCAGCACTGGGTGTTTTTGGATATTCACTTTTTATTGTTTTTAAAGAAATATCCGTGACCATGGGTTTTTTCTTTGTGGCTGCGGATATTATCCTGATCCCTGTCCTCGTCATTGTGGGGTTGAAACTGCTGGCCAGATCGCCTGTGACACTTCGCAAAACACTATCCCGAAAAGAGGGTGTTTCCTCCCAGTCTTCCGAGTTGGAAAGTTACGTCGGTACCCATGGGAATGCTGTCACGGATCTCCGGCCTGCGGGTATTGTACTTATCAACGGCAAAAGAGTCGATGCGGTCACCCGTGGTGAATATCTCGAAAAAGAGACGGGCATTATTGTTACTTCAGTGACCGGAAATCAGATTATCGTACGACAAAAAGACATACTCTAAAGAGAGGAGTTATCATGATTACCGTTACCAACATTATTCTTGTCATTATTGCATTAGCGATTCTTGTACTGTTCTATTTTGTGGGCTCTGCCATTTCGTTGTGGATACAGGCCCTTGTTTCAGGCGCGCGTGTGAGTCTCATCAGCATCGTGTTTATGCGTTTCAGAAAGGTTCCGCCCAAACTGATCGTTAACGTAAAAATCATGGCAGTCAAGGCCGGGTTGGACATCTCCACCAATGATCTTGAATCTCATTTTCTGGCTGGGGGTGATGTCATGCGCGTGGCCCAGGCACTTATTGCGGCGGATAAGGCCAGTATCGAACTAAATTTCAACCGGGCCGTTGCCATCGATCTGGCTGGAAGAAATGTGCTGGAAGCCGTTCAGATGAGCGTGAATCCAAAGGTGATCGAAACACCCCTGGTGGCTGCCATGGCCAAGGACGGCATCCAGCTCAAGGCCATCGCACGGGTAACCGTGAGGGCAAATATCGATCGACTGGTGGGTGGCGCCGGAGAAGAGACCATTTTGGCCCGGGTGGGTGAAGGGATCGTGACAACCATCGGTTCGGCTGATTCCCATAAGCTTGTCCTTGAAAATCCGGACATGATCTCAAAACGGGTGCTTGAAAAGGGTCTGGATGCCGGGACCGCATATGAAATTCTTTCCATTGATGTTGCGGATGTGGATGTGGGAAAAAATATCGGCGCAGAGCTTGAAACGGATCGTGCCGAGGCGGACAAAAAAATCGCCCAGGCCAAGGCCGAAGAAAGAAGAGCCATGGCCATTGCCGTGGAACAGGAAATGAAAGCCAAGGTACAGGAAATGCAGGCCAAGGTTGTTGAAGCGGAAGCGATGGTTCCCCTGGCAATGGCCGAAGCCTTTAAAAAAGGGAACATGGGTGTGATGGATTACTACAAGATGAAAAATATTGCCGCAGACACCCAGATGCGTGACACCATTGGTTCGCCTGACGACAAAAAGGGTTAAGAAATGAAAAGCGAATATATTTTATGGATCGCCATTTGTCTTATTTATGTTGTGTCGGTTTTGGTTAAAAGAGCACGTGCCGCTTCAAATACCGGCGAGAAAGAGGGTGCCAAAAAGCCTCCCGCATGGGTAGAGAAGCTTAACAAATTTGTGTCCCAGATTCAGGAAAGGGATAGGCAAGGAGAGGTGTTTGAGGATCCCGACCCCGGTCTGGAAGAGAATTATGCCGACACGATTGAGTTGACTATAGAAGAACCGCCATTGCCGGAAATAAAACCACTGCATGTGAAAATGGACACCGAAAGGCCGGTACCGGCCGATTCAGGGAAAGAGATCCTGTCTAAAGATATGGTTTATGGGATACAGGATCTTAGAAAGGCTGTTATCTGGTCGGAAATACTGGCACCGCCATTGGCTTTGAGAGACGAATAGTGCCTGGTTCCATCTTTACCCTATAGTTGTATAAACAACATGTGTAAAAGTAGGGGACGCCCATTAAATTATAAGTTTCTATCCATTTGACAAGATCGTTCCTCTTTGGCATGTTCGATTGTATCAAGTTCAAATTCATGGGCTAACGATGGGAGAATGGTTATGGCTTCAAATGAGTTGCTCGGCTTTACAGGAAACCACGTACGACTGACAATCGACAATCCGGATCTTGATCTAGAATTGGCAACCAATATGGCTAAAGAAAAGGCCGAAGAACTGAGTGACGACCCCATGCTGCTAGCATGGTCGAACGGAAAAACAGGGGAATATTACCCAACCGCAGATTGCGGAAGTTCAAATAAGCCTCCCTGGCTTGTCTTTGCAGAATCAAGAGGTGCCGATATCGCCATTAATATCAACGATGGGGAGTACATCTTTTTGTATCTCGCTTTTTAAGGGTCATCTCCAAAAGTGTTGAGCTAAAAGGAGGATTGAACCCATTCTTTTTATTCGTTGCGTTTCAACCAAGCCCGCCGAGAACAGACGGTTGGATATAATTTACAAAGGCCGAATCATGACATCCTTCAGATAGGGGTTCTGAAAATCGGAGATCGCCCCTATCTTTGTCTTTCCATCGGACACAAAACGGGCAGATAGCGGCTTTTCATACTTTGCAGAGAGTTTTTGGAGAAGACACAATACCTGGAGGATTCTCTCGGGATTCTCATTGATTCCAATCGGATAGGTGTCTATCCCGAGCCCGGAATGCAGGGCAAGGAAGGCATTTCTTTCGATTGAAAATCGACCGGCTTCGTATTCTTCTGCCAGTTCGAAATCCTCCAGGCACGGCAACATCAACCCACAGAGGCCCACTGGTTTGGGATTGTGTGAGGATAGAAATGCTGTGATTTTGATGAAGAAGTCGGTGGTTACCGCCTTTGAAAAATCGCCATAGATTGTTTTCAAAGGCGGTAACCACCGACTTCT
>QMMS01000315.1 GCA_003647375.1 Deltaproteobacteria bacterium | reverse complement strand
TCCTTAAGCTGTACAGTGGCTTCCACTGCATTTTCATCCCAGGCATTCATGACATACTGTAGCCCGTCTTCTACGATAGCACCATCTTCAACGTGGATAGTCAATTCCACATCAACTACTTTTTTTACTGTTGTGAGAATTTTCAAAATATCCTCCTGTTTTATAGCAATTCAGTATCTTGAATATTAGTTATTGGATTTTTTAAGTGAAAAAATATCACGAAAACACGAAATTCAAAAAACACGAAATTTAGTTGGTCTTTTTCGTGTTTTCGTTCTTTCGTGTTTTCGTGATGAAAATCATTTCAAATAAAACCAATATATCGATTCCCTTGTATACCCGTTTCCTATTCAGAAGATGAGGGAAACACAAGGGCTTCAGTCAATACAAAAGCTGCCTGGAGATACGATGTAGGACAGAGTGGAAAACATTCCTTGCAGTCGTTGCATTCCTTTGAGGCTATTTCCGGAATAAAACTGATCTCTTTTCTTATACCTCTGTCAACAAATCCAACAGCGTTCTTCTTCTTTACCTCAGCGCAGTATCTTACACACAAACCACAATGAATGCAAAACGAGGCCTCTTTTTCAAAACGGTTTTTATCTGCTCCATACACTTGAGCTAAATCATGCAATGCCGGTGAATCCGGGGCATGAGCCAGTAACAGCTCTAAAATAGTTTTGCGGATTCTATCTATCTTCTCAGATCGGGTCCTGACGATTAATTTTTCTTCTACCGGGTAAACACAGGAAACAACGAGCTTGGTCCAACCGCGAGCTTCTGCTTCCACGATGCAAAGTCGGCAACCCCCAAACGGTTCCAGTTTTTCGTGGTAACAGAGTGTGGGGATAGGTATACCCGCACTTTGGGCTGCCGCAAGAACAGTCATTCCTTCTGTTGCTTTAACCTCTTTTCCATCAATTTCTAAAAAGATATCACTCATTTTTCTTTGCTCTTTCTAATTATAATTCTTTTTTCTTCAGGGATAGGAGGCGGAACAGGTTTGCCGGATATCTTTGCCACCGCACCAAAACGAGGAGGACAAACTTCAAAGCAGGTTCCGCAATTGGTACATTTTTCCTGGTCAATGATATGGATCTTTTTCTTGCCGCCGTCAATCGCTTTTGCAGGACACTTCTTATAGCAAATCCCACAAGCGAGGCACTTGCCCGGGTCAATATAGAAAGCGATCAGTTCCTTGCAGGACAACGCCGGGCACCGCTTCTCCTTGATATGTGCCTCGTACTCATCTCTGAAGTAACGTAAGGTGCTTAAAAACGGGTTAGGGGCGCTCTTACCTAAAGCACAAAGAGAGGCTTCAACGGCTGTTTCCGAAAGCACCTCTAAAAGCTCGATGTCGCCCTCTTCCCCTTTTCCTTCGGTGATATTCGTAAGAATCCTATGCATCTGCCGCAAGCCCTCGCGGCAGGGAACACATTTCCCGCAGGATTCATCCGTGAGAAAGTTAATGAAGTACCTGGCAACATCCACCATACAGGTATCTTCATCCATGACAATCATTCCACCGGATCCCATCATTGAACCGGCTTTGGTAAGTTCATCAAACCCAACTTCCAAATCTAACTGCTCCTCAGGGATACATCCGCCTGACGGTCCTCCGGTCTGCACTGCTTTGAACTTCTTGCCATCAGGTATACCACCGCCGATCTTGTAAATAATATCTCTCAGGGTAATGCCCATGGGTACTTCCACAAGCCCGGTATTGGTTATCTTGCCGACCAAAGAGAAAATCTTGGTGCCCTTACTACTTTCGGTTCCAATTTCAGTAAACCAGTCAGCACCGTTATTGATGATAAGCGGCACATTTGCCCATGTTTCAACATTATTCAACACGCTAGGTCTTTCCCAAAGGCCCTTGACGTTGGAGCGAACATACTTTGGCCTGGGTTCTCCAACTCTCCCTTCCAATGCCGTCATCAGGGCGGTTGATTCACCACAGACAAAGGCGCCGGCCCCCTGGTGTACAAAAACATTGAAATCATAGCCTGAACCAAGGATATTTTCCCCGAGCAACCCATAGGCTTCAGCCTGTTTGATCGCGAGATTTATATTCTTCACTGCCAAGGGGTATTCCTGTCGAACATAAATATAGCCCTCGTTAGAACCGATTGCATAGCCGCCAATGATCAAGCCCTCAAGAATGGAATGCGGATTTCCTTCAAGAAGCGCTCTATCCATAAACGCCCCGGGATCACCCTCATCGGCATTAACGATCACATATTTTATGGGTTCAGGGGCATTGCGGGATCCTTCCCACTTTCTTCCGGCAGGGAAACCAGCACCGCCCCTTCCTCTTAGATTGGATTTTTTGACTTCCTCCAATACGTCTACGGCGGTCATCTTAGAAAGCGCTTTGGCTAATGCGGAATAACCGTCTAACGCCAGATAATCATCGATGTTCTTGGAATCGATCTTAATGTTGTTGCAGAGAACGGTTCGTTGTTGATTTTTATAAAAGGTGATATCGGATTCATGGATGGCTCGTTCACCTGTGACCGGGTCTTCATAGAGCAGACGATCGACAACTTTTTTCTCCTTTATGGTTTGCGAGATAATCTCGGGAACATCTTCAGGCGTTACCTGGAGATAGCATATCTCCTCGGGGTAAATCACCACAACGGGCCCTCTCTCACAAAAACCGGGACACCCGGTCCCTTTGGTATCCACTTGAGCCTGCAAGCCTTCTTTTTCAATCTCTGCGCTAAAAGCCGCTATGACTTCATCCGCGCCTGAGGCAATACAACCAGCGCCGGCGCATATGGATATGCAAGGCTTTTTGGGATCTCTCTTGGATAATATTTCCTGTCTGAAGTTCTCTAATGCTTCAGGCGAGTTTAACCGCGCCATAATTTTCCCCTATTATTATTTTTCAGCCTATTAAGCAAACATCAGTTTTTAGTTCCGTAATTTTTTAACACGTCCGCTGTTTTAACCGGCGACATCTTACCGTGGACCTTCCCATCGACTTCCAGCACAGGTCCTAAAGCACAGCAACCGAGGCAATTAACCGTTTCCAGACTGAACTTTAAATCCAGGTCCGTTTCTCCAGACTTAATTCCAATAGCCTCTTCCACCGTGTCAAGGATACGCGTCGCACCGCGAACATGGCAGGCGGTACCCACACAAATGTGAATTTCATGACGTCCTTTAGGAACCAGGCTAAATGCCTTATAAAAGGTAGCGATATGCTGAATCCGGCTTGAAGGAACTTCTAGCCTTTCACCGACCCTTTCCAAGGCTTCCCTGGGGAGCCAATGGTTTTCACTTTGAATATCAAGTAATATTTGAATTAAAGAACTTGCCGCAACCTGGTGTTTGTCAATAATCTGATCGATTCTATCAATATCCATAACCGCTTTCCTAATCCTATTCATTCCGCAAACCTGATAAACCGGATAAAACAAATTTCAACACGAAATCACGAAAGGACGAAACCACGAAAAAGTACAATTTTAATTACATGTTCTTTCCCTAACTCGGCTAAACCGGAATAAAACTAGTTTTTCATCACGACTTTTTAATATTAACCTGGCGAATGAACTACCCCGCAGCAGAGCTGCGAAGTATCAAAATGACTTTTTATTTTATTTAACCCCTATGCAGAGCATAGAGGAATTCTTTTGATTAAATAGCCAACTCCGTCATGCCGGACCTGATCCGGCATCCAGTGTTCTTCTGGATTCCCGCCTTCGCGGGAATGACAACCTGCGGGTATTTATCCGCCGGAGTAATACCCCACAATTCCATCATTCCAATATTCCAATTGGGGTGAAGTCCCTTGTGTGTTTTCGTGTTTTCCAGATTTCGTGTTTTCGTGATAATTTTTTATCTTTTAACACAGGCAACACTATACCGAAGCAAGAGCATAGCAATTCCGGTTCACATCGTACCTGACCAATCCGTGCATGGATGAACGATTCATATGCTTTGACACATCCGATGGGTTCAGACCCAACTTCTTAGAAATATCGCTCGTTGAAAGAGGTTCTTTCTTCAGGAGCAACAATATTTGGCTTATTGCCAATTTATCACCCATAATTTCATTAAATAGTCTATCGACCTCGCTACTTTCAAAAAATGCCTTGTACGCTTCTTCAGATTTTACGGGCACTCTGAGCCGCTCCCTTTCTACCAGTTTAAGGTAAGGGACTAATTTTCTAACGGCTTCAAGATTTAGCTTCAATTCATTTTTGTCTATTCCTTCACCCTTGCCAAGTGGTCCTAACGCCCTCACCTTCTCGGTAAAATCATCGGTAACTTCGGCCAGAAGATTTCCATCGGCGCCGGTCATAAATTCGATTCTTAGCCTTTCCGGGTTCAGGCCTATGGTCTGCATTATTTTTTTACATATATGCGTATTGCTCAATGCATCGTAATTTCCATGGGTGATATAATTGCATTCACCTAACCGGCAACCACCAATAAACACGCCGTCTTGTCCATTTGAGAAGGCTCTGAGAATAAATTCCAAATCAACCCTGCCGGAACACATGACGCGAATTAGCCTGATTTCATTTGTATATTGCAGTCTGGAAACTCCAGCCAGGTCAGCAGCGCCGTATGCTCACCAATGACATACGAAACCTAATATTCT
Organism: Deltaproteobacteria bacterium; assembly: GCA_003647375.1. The sequence continues at coordinate 857 of QMMS01000315.1, read as the reverse complement.
TGGTTTAAATTCAAAAACAGTACTCATTCTGCCTCCTTACCCGGAAACTACAAATATAAATAAATCATAAATTTGTCATTTGTCTTTTGAGTATTGTGATTTATACATCACGCCGCTGCATCAATCTGGCTCAAAAGTTCTTCATCGGTAAAATGCTTTAGTACAATTGCATTGGTTGGGCACTTTGCGTTACAAACACCGTCTCCTTTACAAAGAATCGGATTTACCCAGGCTTTTTTGCCTTTGGGTGTATCAATAAATTCTATGGCATCATATGTACAAGCTGTAATACATGCTCCGCACGACACACAATCGTTTTCTTTCACTTCGCAAACAGAACCTGAGGCGATAACGGTATCTTTTGATAGAAGCGTTAAAGCCCGGCCTGCAGCACCATAGGCCTGGGTAATCGTTTCCGGTATATGCTTCGGATAGTGAGCCATCCCACAAAGGAAAACACCATCTGCAGCAAACTCAACAGGCTTCAATTTGACATGGGCTTCCTTGAAGAAATCGTCCGGGCTCAATGTAACCTTGAACAATCCGGCCACTTCCTTTGTTGATGCGGCGGGAATGACAGCGGCAGCCAAAGAAAGAACATCGGCATCTAATTCAAGTCGTTGACCTAAAATGGGATCAGTCACGGTTAATCTTAATATAGACCGGCCTCCCTCTTCAACTGCTTCCACCCGGGGCGGATCATCCGGCTCATAACGGATGAATCTCACCTCTTTCTCCGACGCCTCCCGATAATAATCCTCCCTGAACCCGTACGTTCTCATATCCCGGAAAAGAACATAGATATCCATCTTGGGGTTTATCTCTTTTAGTTCCAAGGCATTTTTTATGGCATGACT
>QMMS01000314.1 GCA_003647375.1 Deltaproteobacteria bacterium | reverse complement strand
GCTTTACTGAATAGAGTTGCCGTTGCAGAAACAGTCGCCCTCCTTGATCTTATATTAACATTATGGCAGCGGCGGCTCTTACGGAACTTTAAGCACGAGTTTTGACCGGTTTTAAAGCGAATATTCACAGACCGGCTATAAGACTCGGTTTTAGAGTAATCAATATCCCACCTTGTTTTTATTCAGTTACCTCATCGATTATTTCGGCAATATCCTTTACTTCTGCCTCGCCCTGACAGTCAGAAATGCCATCACCGAGCATGGTCACACAGAAGGGACAGGCCGCGGCAACGGTTTTTGAACCGGTTGACAGTAATTCTTTCGACCGTTCTATGTTGATGCGTTTCCCAAGGGTCTCCTCCATGAACATTCTGGCGCCACCGGCACCACAGCAAAAGCCTTTGTCCCCGTGGCGTTCGGGCAAAACCAGTTCGCCACCTGTGTTCATGCTGCGCAAAAGTTCTCGCGGGGCATCGATAATGCCGTTCCACCTTCCCAGATAGCAGGAATCATGAAAGGCAATTTTTCCCAAAGAAGCGCCGTTGGGCTTCAGGCGCCCCTGCTTCACCATATCCAGCAAAAACGCCGTGTGGTGAACAACTTCGAATTTTGCGCCAAACTGAGGGTATTCGTTTTTAATGATATTGTAACAGTGGGGGCAGCCCGTTAGAATTTTTTTTGGCTTGTATTGATTGAGGGTCTCAACGTTTTCCTGAATCATGGTCTGGGCCAGGTATTCATTGCCGGCCCTGCGGGCCATATCTCCGTTACACCGTTCCTCCTGGCCGAGTATGGCAAAATTGACTCCGGCTCTTTTCAATACACGGACCAGCGCTCGAGATATTTTCTTTCCGCGATCGTCGAAGGACCCGGCGCATCCGACAAAATAGAGAACATCGGATGCGGGTTGATCCGACATGAGAGGCACATCCATATCTTTGCACCAGTCAGCCCGGGTGTCGTTGGAAAATCCCCATGGATTCGACTGGTTTTCCAGATTCGTGAAAGTTTCCTGCATTTCCGGCGGGAATGCAGCCTCCATAAGAACCTGGTATTTTCTGGCCTCGAGGATAATATCCAGGTGCTGGATATTGACAGGACAAATATCTTCGCAGGCCCGGCAGGTAGTACATGACCAGAGGACATCTTCAGTTACGGAAGATCCCTCTCGAACTAAAGGCTCAACAGCATCGACGTTGCCTGCCAGAAGCGGTCCTGCCTGATCGAAAAGATCGTGCTTGATATCAGACACCACCATCTTGGGCGAAAGAGGCTTGCCGGTGCTATCTGCCGGACATTGCTCCTGGCACCGGCCACATTCAGTGCAAGCATACAGGTCGAGTACCGATTTCCAGTTTAAATCCGACACGCGGCCAAGTCCGAAGCTTTCCGCGTCCTCGTCTTCGATATCCGTTTTGATGATTGTTTTTTCCCGTTCCAGGGGTTTTAAAAAAACATTGGGTACGGCTGCCAGCAGGTGCAGATGCTTGGAACCGGGAATATAGATGAGAAACCCAAGAATTGTCAGGATGTGGATCCAGTAGGATATTTCGTACCCAAGCGTTAACTGGCCTGCACTGAGATACGGAAGTCCGAATAGGCCTGCCAAACCCGCTGACACCGTGAAACTGGCTGAATAGTCAAAACCGCCATCAGTGATTTGAGACATCTGAAATGCGTTGACAGAGTAGAACGACAAGATGATTACGGCTGTAAAAAGAATGATGAGTTTTGCATCCAGACCGTCGGTTAAATATTCCGGTTTCTCGAACAGGCGCCTGTAAAGAGCATAGCCAAGCCCAATCAGAACAAAGATTGCGAGGGTGTCTGCGACAAGAAGATACGCACCATAAATGGCGGGTGCTAGATGAGAAATGTTAAAGCCTGGAAATACGCCCTGGATCATCAACTCAAGGGAGTGGGGCTGGACAGCAAGAAAACCGAAAAATATCAAGGTATGAGCCATGCCCGGAAGGAACTTTCTCCTGACATTCGACTGGCCGATCACGTCCGTGAGGAGCACTTTGACTCGCTGGGACAAACGATCGATTTGCAGGGTTGGTTTGCCTTTTACAGCCATCATAAGCCTGACCAGATGTCTGACCCTGACATAAAACAGACTGAATGCGGTTATGAGAGACATCGCCATCAGAAAAGATTTAATTACTGTGTAGGTACCCATTGATCCTCCGCTGTGGTTCAATATGCAATCACGACTTGAACACCCATTTTATCGAGAGCTTTCTGGAAATCGGAAGGTATTTTCCGGTTGGTTATAAGGACATTAATGTGTTTAAGAGGTGCAATCGACATTTCAGCGACCAGACCGAATTTGGGATGATCCGCCATGACGATCACCTGGCCCCGTGTCTGCTGAATCATACTTCTTTCGATGGCCGCTATTTCAAGGTCCGGTGTGCTTATACCGGCTCTGAGGCTGAGACCGTCGGCCCCGATAAAAACTTTGGTGGCGTTTACCTGTCGGATCATCTCCATGGTCAACGGCCCTGCGAGAGCATGGGTTGTGGGGTTGTAAGTACCGGGCAGCAACACCAGCTTGGCAGTCATATTCAGCGTTTCCGATTCCGATATTACACCGAGATTGTTTGTAAACAGCGTAAAAGGCAGGGCGGGGTCCACGAAACGAAGCAACATGGATGCCGTGGTTCCCTCCCCAATGTAAACAGTGTCATGGGGGTCGATCATGGAGGCAGCTTTTTTGGCAATTCTTTCTTTTTGCTCCGGGTTTTCTTTTATGCTGTTACGGTAATGAAAGTTGCTTGCCACCCGTTCCTGTCGGAATACGGCGCCACCATGGGTTCTTTCCACAAGACCCGATTTTTCGAGGACATCCAGGTCTCGGCGAATCGTCATCTCTGATACGCCGAGCAGTTCACTTAAATTTGAACTCCGCGTACTGAAATCTTTTTTCAGGATTCCGATAATTCGCTGTTGTCGCTCGGCAGGTAAATACGAATGATATTTTCCCTTGTTTTTCAGTTTCATTTTCATTTCTTTAAAAGCTAAGAATCGAACAGCAACAATAGTTACTTAAATCCGAAGCACAAAATTCGAAATCCTAAACAATACTTAATGAGCCAAATTCAAATGATCAAAACAAGATTTTGGAGATACAACTTTAAGCTATGTTTAAATCATTTGAGCATTCGATATTTGGATTTGTTTCGTATTTCGATATTCGAATTTAGAATTTATCACATGCTAAATATGCACAATATTAATCCCTTATAGGGTTGAATTAGTGTCGGACCCTTTGGACCCGGGTATCTACTTATTGTCCATTACCAGACTCGCCGGATCAAAGTCGGGGTTTTTTGGTTCAACTCCCCATTCTTTTTCCACTTCAGTCACAAACCTTCTCAAATCACCGGCCACGGAATCGGAAAGAGGTGCCGGTTGATGGTTGACCAATATGTCTTTCACCTTTTCATTGGCCATTTCATAAGGGTCTGGTTTTCCGGCAGCTATCCAGGCACTTCGATTCATGCGTTCAAAAAATTGCGGTCTGCTTTGTGTTCGCATATATTTGAAGGTCACAGGTGACATTAGAAAATTGGACTCCCAGCCGCCTTCCTTGACTTCATCCACACATAATGTCTCATCACTGACTTCGACCCCCCCGATAAAATACTTTACCATCTCAATTATGTCACTATCCAATAACAATTGGGCAAAATCCACAACCATGCCACATTCTAACATTCCTGCTCCGTATAAGACATTGTTCCCTGACATTGCCGCAATGAGAGCTGTTAGCGTTTTTTCGTGGCCGGCTTGTGCACTACCGCCGATATTGCTATCCGTCTACGTCCCGCCGCTCCAGGAAGGCACTTTGTAAAATTGGGCCATTTGGGCGTTCATGGCAGCAAATAACGCCATTTCCGGAGAACCCACCGCAGCTTCGGCGCTTTTTAGATCCATCGAAGTCGTTGAACTGCTGCAAATCACGGGGGCTCCGGGTCGAACAGCCTGGTGCATCACCACACAGGCGAGAAATTCGGCATTTTTGAACAGCCTGAGTGCCTGCCAAGGTAATCGGACTGGTAGCTCCCGCCAGGGCCATGGTTGTAAAGCGAACAGGAATGCTGAGTTCGGCGGCTTTCATGCCAATTTCGCAGCAATGTTTGACCAGGCGTAAAGGGGTTACCGGACAGGTGGAAGCGCATATCAGGGGATTATCCACCAGGGTGTCTTCTCCACCGGCAATGATGGCCGACATTTGATAGATTTTCTCCAGTCCCTTGCCGTCACCAGGCCCTAAACTAACCGGTTTGTCCGTGTTATGTACGAGCGCTTCATAATTATGGAGCGTATAAGCCGTGGGGTCTACATCCAGTGAAGAAACAGGTCGATGACAAACACCATAAGCGTCCAGTGCATCCATTAATCTTGTTCCGGCAGCCAGGTCCTTTTTGGTCGAGTCCCTGATTTCACCGGTATTGATATCGACAACGCTGACACCTTCACCAAACGAGGTGAACGTCACCCTTTTGCCTTCCATGATAAAGCTTTTATCATGGTTACGTGCCCCCAGAACAATTCTGGATGGTGCTGTTCTAATGGCTTTTTCCACAAGATAGTGAGGGATTTTGACGATTCTTTTGTTGTCATCTACCCGGCAGCCGATTGAATGGAAGAGATCAACAGCATCATCATCTTCCACATAAACACCGGTTTTCTCGAGTATTTCAAGGCTGGCATAATGGATATCGGTAATCTCATCGTCGGACAATACTTTAAAATCAATACCTTTAATTTGAAATTTACCGCTGCAAATGGCACGATTCATATTTTCCCTCCTTGCTTTATTTAATGTTCCATTTGGGGAATGGGAGAAAAGCCTTCGGCTTTAGCCGATGGTGGTTGACTGGGTTATTTCGTCCTTATATTATGTTTGTTTATGATGTCAAGTGTTAGTTTAAATATATTAATGAACATAGATTTAATTGCCAATTAAACTAAATGGGTAGCAATTATATACCCCCGCTGAATCCATTCGTGGAAGCAGGTTGTCGTGTGGGAATGGCACAGCGCGATGATTGATTATTCACGTCTTATTTATTTCTTTAATTAGAACTTATACGAACATAAACCCGTTTGACTTTCATCGCTGAATCTTTGTAGCTAGTTAGTTTATGCTACGGGCCTAACGGCGCCTAACGATCTCAGACAGTTGCCCGACTTTAAAACGAACCCCCGCAGACCTCTGTACACGGTATCGCTTGAATTTTATAGATAACCGGTAAAATTAAAAAGAAGTGTCGAATGATCTGACGTTTAGGCGTTCCAGACCTTAAAGCATTGACACGATACAATCTATTTAATAACTTAAACCTGAATTGAGCGATTTTTATCTCGATCTGCACCGATCTCTTGCGGATCGAGGGTTCGCAAAAAGCCTCGACAGATCCACGGGTATGCCTGTGTTTTTTGCGAACCCTTCTCCATCAAG
>QMMS01000313.1 GCA_003647375.1 Deltaproteobacteria bacterium | reverse complement strand
TCCTTCTGATTAACGGTGACCCGCTCAAGGATATTTCGATCCTCACCAAGCCGGAAGAAAATCTCGCACTTATCATGAAGGATGGGAAAATCTATAAGAACATATTACCCTGATACTCAATTAAACCGTAATCAAAAGCCCGAGCGGTTGTACTGCTCGTGCGCCGCTCAGTCTTTGTAATGGGAACTAAATTCCATATAGCTCCAACTCATCAACGGCGAGAAGGGTTTCTTAAAAGCTGTGATACCACATATGGACATTCTTACTATCAATAACGTGTTATTTTATTTCTGACAGGGTGCACATTTAAAGGAGGTACTATGATTATTAATTGTCATTATCATCTTGAACGGAGGTTGCTGACCGATGATTTATTAAGGAATACAAAAAAAACTTTTTGGTGAAAATTTTTTGGAACTTATCGGAAAATAAAAATAGAATATCTGCTTACTGCTTATAGCCTTATCCCTCATACCCTTATAGCCCTCCTGCGCGAACGTAAAGAGCTTGTCGCTTTATCTGCCTTCTGGTATGGTAACGAACGAAAAATCGAACATCTAATGTTCTAATGACCAAAAGGAGGACATGCCATATGAAGCTTGGCATCGTGGGGCTTCCAGGCAGTGGAAAATCGACTGTTTTCGACGCCTTGACACATCAAATATCTGACCAGGCACACAAGAAGGAAAGCCGCATTGGAACCATCCATGTGCCGGATGTTCGCATGGACAAGCTCAGAGACCTGTATCAGCCCAAAAAGACCATCCATGCCCAGGTGGAATATTACCTTCCCGGAACGGGTGGAAGCGTCCAGGATGCCAAAAAGGAACAATCCATCTGGACACAAGCACGGGACTGCCACGCACTGATTCATGTCATCCGAAACTTTAAGGCATTCGGCCAGGAAGCCGCTACCGCTCTGAAAGACTTCCAGCGCTTTGACCAGGAATTGATCCTTATAGATCTCGTTGTCGTTGAAAAGCGCCTGGAAAGACTCCAGCTCGACAGCAAAAGGGGAAAAAATGTCGATTCGGTAGAGGTTTCTTTGCTGAAGGACTGTCTTGAATGTCTAGAAAAGGAAATCCCTTTGAGAAAGGTGCCCGATATTACAACCTCACCGTTACTCAGGGGATACGCGTTTCTCTCAGCAAAACCAATGCTGACCCTGTTCAACAATGAGGATGAAGATGATCAGCTGCCCGATATCGGCGATCTTACAGATCATGAAAGTTGTCTCGTGATACGGGGCAAACTGGAACAGGAACTGGCCCAGATGACCGAGGAGGAAGCACGTGAATTCTTGACGGAATTCAACATAAAAGCGTCTGCCATGGACCGGGTAATCCATCGATCCTATGAACATCTGGGTCTTATCTCTTTTTTTACGGTAGGAGAAGACGAGGTTCGAGCCTGGACCATCACCCGGAAAACACCCGCGGACGATGCAGCCGGCGTTATTCACACAGACATGAAAAAAGGGTTTATCCGGGCGGAAGTGGTCGCCTACAAGGACCTGATGGCTTCAGGAACCTATGCCGAGGCAAGAAAACAAGGCACCGTGCGGCTGGAAGGTAAAACCTACGAAGTCCAGGACGGGGATATAATGGAGATCCGCTTCAATGTATAACTAGTGCCCATCCATAAATGGTCTTTTCACGCCCTGCCGGCGTTGGGTGCCATGATTTAACTCCTCAAAATAGCACGCTATTCCTCCGGGTTAAATCTGGCGCCCGCCTTGGCAGAACGCAAAAATCCCTATTTCTTGACGGACACTAACTAAGTTGAGCATTTCAGCTTTTATGGTTTCGTAAAAAGTCTTAAAACGTCCTTTTTTTGTCATTCCCGCGAAGGCGGGAATCCAGTATTTTCAGATACTTCTGGATGCCTGCCTTCGCAGGCATGACGGCGTTTCGGAATTTTTTACGAGTTCATCAACTTTTGGGCACAAGAATTTTCAAGGTCTTTTTCGTACTTTCGTGTTTTCGTGATAAAAGATCTTTTTATTTTCCGATCTATCCGAATTGGGTTTAAAAAAAACAGACTGTTTTGATCATTCGAATTTATATTATTTGAATTTTTTTGAATAGGGGAAAAATAATGGATATTAAAGACCTACGCATCAATGGAAAACGACTGCAGCAGTCCCTGGAGGATATGGCCAAAATCGGTGCCACCCCGGACGGAGGCGTTCAGAGATTGACACTGACCGATGAAGACAAGGCAGCCAGAGACTTATTTGTTCAGTGGCTGAAGGAAATCGATCTGGATGTGACCATCGACGACATGGGTAATATCTTCGGCCGGAGACCCGGCACCAATAATGATCTACCACCGGTCATGAGCGGTTCTCATATCGATTCCCAGCCCAAAGGCGGGCGGTTCGACGGCATCCTCGGCGTCATGGGACCACTGGAGGTCATGCGGACCCTTCATGAAAACAATATCGAGACCTCCCGACCGATGGTAATCGTGGACTGGACCAATGAGGAAGGGTCCCGTTTTGCTCCGGCCATGGTGGCTTCGGGTGTCTGGGCAGGCGCATTGGAGAGGGACTGGGTATATCAGCGGACCGACATCAATGGCAAACGGTTCGGGGATGAACTGGAACGCATCGGCTATAAAGGGGATGTGCCCGCCCGCAAATGGCCGGTTCATGCCTACTACGAATACCATATCGAACAGGGCCCGGTTCTCGAAAAAGAAGGCAAGCAGATCGGTGCCCCCAAAGGCATTCTCTGCTTGCACTGGTATGATATCTATCTTGAGGGTGAAGCCAACCAGGTGGGGCCGACACCCATGGAGGGCCGACACGATGCCCTGTGTGCCGCAGCAGAGATGATCCTCAAAGTCAACCACTTGCCGGAATCAATGGGTGGCAACATGGTTGCCACTGTGGGGGAAATTCAAAATTATCCCAATTCCAGAAATATTATTCCGGACAAGGTTCATTTTACGGTCGATATCCGTTCCTGGGACGACAACCACGCCATCAAAGCATGGAAAAACCTTCGTAATGACTTTGAAACCATTGCCCATCAACGGGGTTGTCCCATCCGGATCGAGGAGACATGGCGGGTGGAGCATTCCCCTTTTGATGAAAAACTGGTGCAACGTGTCCTGAAATCCGCCGATGATCTCGGGTACCCGGGCCATTACATGGTGAGCGGTGCCGGGCACGATGCCAGCTATATGAACCAGATTGCACCCACCGCCATGATCTTTGTGCCCAGCATCGGTGGCAGAAGCCATGTGGAGGTCGAAAACACGACATGGGAAGATTGTGAAGCCGGAGCCAATATCCTGCTCCACTGTCTCCTCAAATCGGCTAACGAATAAAACTGACTTGGTGGATCTATCCCTCCGCCTTTTTTTCAAGCTCATCCAGTCTGTCGGGTTCCGAAACAGCAATGTCCACAAGGCCCTTGGGGATGGAACTCTGCTCGCACATAACTCTGATTTCCTTCTCCTGATCGCTGAATTCCATGATTTCGCGAATGGATTCGATGTAATCAAGCATCTCATCCGACGGTATATCTTCCAACGAAGGCCCTGCAGCCGCTTCCTTTTTCCGTGCGGCCTCCTCTTCTGCCAGTCTTTGTTTTTCCTTTAGCTCCGCTTCCATGGCCTTTTTGACAGCATCGATCACGCCCGGGTCCACTTTCGCCATTTCAATTATCAATTCTTCGGAGACATTATTCTCAAAAAGGTGTTTCACCTTTTCTTCGTTGGGCTTGCCCTCTACCGACCCGAGCAGCGTTACGACCCTTTCCCTCTCTGCACGTTCCTCTTTCATCTCGGTGTCCACCTGTTCCAACTTCTCCCCGGTAATACCCAACGCGTTGGTGATCACTTCGGGAGCCACTTTATCCTCAATGAGTAATCGGATACCCTCATCATCGGGCAGGCCTTTTGCCTTGGCAATGAACAGATCAAGTTTTGTCTTCTCGACGATTCGTATCACATCCGATCTGCGCTCGGATTTTTTTAGTTTTGGCCAGGTCTTCCCGATGTCGTGGATGAGCTGATTCGTTGTTGCATAAGGGTCAGCCACGTCCTCCAGTGTAAGTGCCGCGATGGCAGTGTTGAAATCCTTCATAAGGGGCCTTCCGACTTTGCGCGTTTCATTCATTGCCCATCTCAGTTGAAGTAAATTGCCCCCATGATGCGAAACATTGTAACCTGCATTGTCTAGTTCACCCGCAATCCGTTGAATCGATTCTTCAAAGTTTCCCCCTGAGATGTCCTGCGAACCGAGATCAAGGATATTCTCCTCTATTAACAACCAGAGAGGCTTTTTTTCAGTTGCATTGCTTGCCGTCATTTTCCAATCTCCATTTTAATAATTGATGCAAATAACAATTGCGTCGACCGAATCCCTCCGAAACAGTGTCTTTGATTCACTCTGAAATAAAAAACAAATTGATGAAAACTTGCTTTATCAAACAAAGAGTATAGAGAAATATCCATGTGAGTCAAGAATTAAAAGCCGCGATGGGATGGTAGCTGGAATTCGATTTTCTATGGAATCAATGTTTTTGCAATATCATGTTTTTAATTAATTTGGTGATTATTCTTATCGTAGGTTTTCGGTGGACTGGAATTTGTAACTACCATCAAAACTGAAAATGCTATGTGTTTGAGGGACTGGTTTATTTATTCAAGCTTCGGGGTAAAATTTCATAAATTTTATCTCGACGGCTGACGCAAATTACGTATACGCTGATTTTTTCGTCTTCCACAAGGTAGGCCAGTCTGTACCCCACGGACCTGAGTTTGATTTTGTAGAGGTTGGGGTAACCTCTGAGCTTTGCCGATTCGACGCGGGGGTTTTGAACTCGTTTTTTTAAGTGCAGCTTAAAGTGCTTCCGGACATGCGGGTCGAGTTTTTGCCACTCTTTATAGGCACTTTTAAAAAACTTAAGCTTATAGATCATCTATGGCAACCTCAAATGCGTTGGCTTTCTCATGTTTGCGTTCTTCATAGATTCTGCCCAGTTCAATGTCTTCGGCTATTTCCAACAGCCGTTCATAGACTTCCGGCGGCACGATGTACGCTGCTGTTTTGTTGCGGTTCAGCAAGGCAATGGCTTCACCACGCGCGGCATCAATGAGGGATTGAGGGTTTTTCTTGAATTCAGTGATGCTGGCCGTTTTATTTGCGTAAATGGATTCTAACATGGTCTAATTCTCCGAGAATACTTTTGGTTTCTTATATGACCACATAATAGACCACTTATAAGGTCCTTGTCAAGGTCGTTTAAAAGTCCTGGTGCAATCCGATGGAAGGTTATTATGCTTTTTTGCATCGGAATTGATATTTCCTGGACTATGTCAACTAATTGTCAGCGGCATTCCGATAAGGCCTATTATTCAGCGGTTTAAAATTACCAAATTACTTGCTTAGATTTTCTTCAATATCTTCTTCCAAAAATTCAATTTATAGAGCTTTTCTTCGATTTTCTTCATCCTGATTCTTCTTCGCTATGTCTTAAATTTC
>QMMS01000312.1 GCA_003647375.1 Deltaproteobacteria bacterium | reverse complement strand
CGCTGTCAAAAATACGCGCAAGGTCGCGTTCCTGGAAGGATCCCGGGAAGAGAAAGCGGAACTGCTTTTACAGAAACTGGTAGAAGGGGGGGTGCTATAGAAACAGAAAATTCCAAATCAGGTGAGTATTATGAATGATAATAATCCCGTGTGGGTCATTGCCGACCAGGAAGACTGTAATCTTTTGCCGGTTACGCCACAGCTCGTGGGGCAGGCGCGTATACTTGCCGATGTGCTGGAAACTTCGGTGGAAGTCGTGTTGCTGGGCGATGGGGTCGGCATCCATACAGAAAAATTATTCGCTTCCGGTACGGATCGTATTTATATGGGCAACGATCCGGATCTGGGCACGTATCACTCCGAAGTTTACACGGACATCATCGTCAAGCTGGCAAAAGAACATAACCCCCAGATTGTGCTCATGGGATCCACTTCTGCAGGTCGAGAGCTTGCGCCGTTGGTGGCGGCACGACTCAAAACCGGCCTGACAGCCCACTGCATTGATTTGAGCATCAACCAGGAATGCATCCTCGAGCAGAAAATCCCGGCCTATGGCGGTGAAATCACCATTGTCTGCCCGGAGAGAAGACCCCAGATGGCCACCGTGGCTCAGGGTGTATTTCCCGATCCATTTCCGGGCGAGGGGCGAAGCGGTGAAATCGTGTCAGTCCGGGGCCCATTTCTTTTTTCCGGGCGGATCCAAACCCTGGAAGTCGTGACGGAGGAACCGGGTGGAATCCCTTTAGATACAGCATCATGTATTCTTGCGGGGGGGGCCGGAGTCGGAGATCTCGATGGCTGGAACCAGATTGCCGAATTGGCAACGGTATTGAATGCGGGTCTGGGATGCACCCGACCTGCGGTGGATGAGGGTTGGGCGGAACTGGATACCATGATCGGCCAGAGCGGTAAGATGGTCAGCCCGGAAACCTATCTCGGTATCGGGCTGTCCGGTGAACAACAGCACATGGTCGGTATCGCCGGTGCCAAAATCATGATCGCCATCAACAGTGATAAAAAGTCGCCGGTATTTGATCAGGTGGATTACGGAATTATCGATGACTGCCGGGGGTTTGTGCCGGTGGTGTTAGAAAAGATAAGGCAGTATAAAGAAAAACACGTCAGCTGCCGATAAATGGAAAGGAGACAGGAAAATGGCAATTAAAACACGCGATGACTATCTTGCATCACTTAGAAAACTGAGGCCTAATATATATAAATTTGGGGAGCTGATCGAAGACGTCACTACCCATCCGGCCACCAAACGGACCGTTGAAAGTCATGCCCGCTGTTTTGATGCGGCCAACGACTCCGACATGGAAAAGATGTATACCGCCGAATCGATTTTTACGGGTGAAAAGATACTGCGCTGGAATTCCATGATGCAGGATGATGGTGCTCTGATAAGCAATATGAAGTTCAAGCGCCAGAATTATCGCCGTACCGGCACCTGCACGGGCGCGGTCTGTGTTGGCTGGAATGCCATGAACGTCATGTGGGCTATTACCGAAGATATGGATGCGGAATACGGCACGGATTACAAGGCGCGTTTAAAAAAATGGATCCTGCACGCGGAGAAAGAGGGACTGACGGTTGCGGGGGCATTGACCGACGCCAAGGGCGACCGCAGCAAGCCCCCATCCCAGCAGGCGGAGCCGGACACCAATCTCCATGTGGTTGAAGTGCGCGAGGACGGTATTGTCATTCGGGGAGCCAAACTGATGATCTGCGGCACGGCGGCGGCTCAGGAGATATTCCTGCTGCCGGGCAGTGGCTACAAGGATCCGGACAAAGATTATGCCTTGGCTTGCGTGATACCGCGGGACATAGAGGGGTTGACTATCGTGGAGGCTCGGCATCCCAGCGACAAACGCGAACTTGAAACGACGTCGGACGTGGAAGTGCCGGATACGGGCATTACCCAGGGCTGGCTGCTTTTCGATAACGTCTTTGTGCCCAACGAACGCGTGTTCATGTGCCGGGAGGCCAAATATTCGGGTAAAGCGATTCAATATTTTACTGCCAACTACCGGGCCTGTATCGGTGGTTGCGTCACCGGGCAAGGGGATGTCATGATCGGGGCTTCGATTCTGATGGCGCGTGCCAATGGATTGAAGGCCAAAACATTCATGAACAAGCTGGTGGACATGAGCATCAACAACACCATAACTTTCGGACTGGGTGCCGGCGCCTGTGCCCTGGGTTTCCAGCATGAGTCGGGATCATTTTTTGCAGATCCCCACACGGCTCATACCAACAAAGTGATGGTGGCAACGCTTCCTTACGAGGTCAAGCGCCTGACCCAGGAAATCGGCGGCGGCATCGTGGAAACCGGGTGCATGCCTTCCTATGCGGATGTTTCTCATCCGGAATATGGGCCCTTTCTCAAGAAATGTTTGAAAGCGGGCGACTGCTCGGCGGAGTCGCGTTTCAAGGCGGCACGCCTGTCCGAGTGGTTGACCATCGGAGCCGGGGTTCCGGGATGTATGCACGGCGGTGGATCGCCGGACGGCGCCAAGCTGGTGGTGAGGTTTACGACGCCCATGGAAGAATATGTCGAATATGCCAAAAATATAATGGATATCCCTGACGATGTTCACGAACCACCCATACCGAAGAAGAAATAGAACTCCGCTTGCATTACAATTTCCCGACAAACCGGTTCTGCTTGTCGGAGGTTTATATCCATAGGAGAGCAACATATGTCATTTGAGCGCCTTTTGAAACCGCGTTCCATTGCCGTTTTCGGCGGTGCACAGGCCCAGGAAGTGATTCGTCAGAGCGATCGCATGGGGTACAAAGGGGAGATCTGGCCGGTCCATCCCAGGAAAACGGAGATCCTGGGACGCACGGTTTACCGCTCGGTGGCGGATCTACCGGGAAGTCCCGATGCTGCGTACGTGGGGGTTAATCGCTACCTTACCATCAACATCGTCAGAGATCTCGCTGCGCGGGATGCGGGTGGTGCGGTCTGCTATGCCACCGGCTTTATCGAGGCGGGCGAGGAGGGCTCAGAACTCGAAAAGCAACTTCTGCAGGCTTCGGGTGAGATGCCCCTGGTGGGGCCGAATTGCTACGGGATCCTCAACTATCTCGACGGGGCGATGCTCTGGCCCGACCAGCAGGGCGGCCGACGGGTCGACCAAGGGGTGGCCATCATCACCATGTCGTCGAACGTGGGTTTCAATCTTACCATGCAACGCCGAGGGCTTCCCATCGCTTACATGATATCCCTGGGAAACAAACTGAAGTTCGATCTCCATGATGCAATCCATACTTTCGCTCGACAGGACAGGGTCACGGCGATTGGGCTCTACGTAGAAACGATGCCTGACCCGAAGGCCTTCCAGGAGGCAGTCGACATTGCCCGAGAGCTGGGCAAGCCCATCGTAGCCATCAAGACCGGTCGTTCCGATGTTGCCAAAAAAATGGTGGTGTCGCATACGGCGTCGCTCGCGGGTTCCGATGCTCTGGTGAGTGCTCTGTTCGAGAGGCTCGGTGTGGCGCGGGTTGATTCCCTGGAAGCGCTCATGGAAGCGCTGAAGGTGTTGCACGTTCTGGGTCCGTTGAAGGGGGGCCGCATCGGGGCCATGAGCACTTCGGGCGGTGATCTAACGCTTCTGGCTGACGCCATGGGCCCCGGCCTGAGCATGCCCCCGCTGTCTGAAAAAGTGGCGCAAGGTCTTCGTGGGATAATACACGAATTGGTGGTGGCCGCAAATCCGTTCGATTTCCAGATGTTCGACTGGAATGACGAGGACCGGATGGCTGATAACTTTAGTGCCTTTTTGTCAGAAGACTTCGATGTGGCTTTGTGTTTGCTCGATTACCCAAGGGAAGACCTTTGTGACCAGTCCACCTGGGGTGGGGCCGAGAGGGGTTTTGTCCGAGCAGCAAGGCAGACCGGCACCAAGGCTGCGGTGCTGGCAACCTTTTCCGATACAATCTCGGAGACAGTGGCGGCGCGTTTGATGAAAGATGGTGTTGCAACGCTTGCCGGTATCGATGCCGGGATTGCAGGCATCCAGGCGGCAGTGGATGTGGGGGCTGCCTGGAGTCAACCACCCAGTCCACCGTTACTTACGAGCGCCGAGAAACAACAGGACATTCCCGTCAAAGTACTCAATGAGGTTGAATCAAAAGAACTTCTTGCCCGGCGTGGCGTGGCGGTTCCTTCGGCGCGAGTTGCTCGCAGCGCCAAGGAGGCGGCCGAGGCAGTCGATGTGCTGGGCTATCCGGTTGTTGTCAAAGCATTGGGCGTCGCGCACAAAACCGACGTTGGGGGCATCAGACTCAACCTTCGCAGCCCGGACCAGGTGTCGGCGGCGGTGATGGAGATGTCGGGTCTTTGCGATTCTTTTTTGATCGAGAAAATGGTTGCCGGCGTCGTGGCGGAGCTGATTGTGGGTGTGGCCCGTGATGAGCAATTCGGTCCGTATCTTTTGGTGGGAGGGGGTGGTGTTCTGGTGGAGATGATGAAAGATAGCGCATCACTACTGATACCCACTAGTAGAGAGCAGGTGTTGCACGCATTGGGGCGGCTGAAGTGCGCACCGCTTTTAAACGGTTTCAGAGGAGCACCACCTGCCGATCTGAACGCCGCTGCCGATGTCATTCTTGCGGTTGTGGGTATGGTAGAGCAAGACCCGTCGTTCATCATCGAACTCGATATCAATCCGCTGCTGCTCCTGGCCGAAGGTCAGGGGGTTGTTGCAGCTGATGCCCTGATCAAACTGAACACGAAACCTACGGGAAAACCATGAGAAATGCAGGTTGATGAGGGAAACTCGAATGAGTGACTTCCTTAATGTCAAAAAAAATGCTAACCTAAGGGCTCGCGCAAAAATGTGAAGTTATTTTTTCGCGAGCCCTGATATGAGCGATTGTCGAGATTATTCCGCTCAGGGAGATTGAGAAGATCGATAACACCAAGAAGTGACGGGCCGAGGGGTGGCTTTGCCGGTTGAAAGGACCCAAGCACATGAAAATTGGCGGCAATGGGATCGAGAAGACCATCGTCGAGAAGGCGAAAGAATTGGGTGCATCGTTGGCGGGGATAGCGAACATCGAAGATCTGAAGGCTTCTAGTTCCTATGAGATTTACGACAAAAGGCCGTTTTACGAAGAATACAAGGGCGTAAAATGGCGCGAAGAGCACAAATCAGTGCTGGTGTGGGCTTTGGTCCATCCCGCATCCGAGCCTGTACTCGATTGGTGGAGCATGAAGGTTCCGGGATTTACCCCCGGCAACCGTGTGATGAGGATGCAGTCGAAAAAGCTCCGGATATGGCTGGGTGAAGAACTCGGAATCAACGCCCTTTCGCTCCCGTACCAGATTGAGTACGGTGGGGCTTTTCTCAAGGATTCCGCTGTTCTGGCCGGCCTGGGGGTGATCGGCAAAAACAATCTCCTGGTTACGCCGGAGTTTGGGACGCGTGTCCGTCTTCGAGGGATCTTCATGGAGGCTGAGCTCAAGCCAACCGGTCCTGTCGATTTCGATCCGTG
>QMMS01000311.1 GCA_003647375.1 Deltaproteobacteria bacterium | reverse complement strand
TAACTACGTTCTCTTTTTGGAAACAGCATGACCAGCTCCCCGTGGATAATTAGTTTTGAATTTTAAATTTTGAATTTTGAATTATATAGCTCATAGCTGTTTAGGCTGTAGACTATTAGGCTATTAGCGGTCTAACAGTCTAACAGCCTACAGTCTAATAGCCTAACAGCCTATGGTTTACCCCCTTGAACCCTTGAGCCCTCTATACCTATTACCGCCTTTAAAAAGATAATGGCACCTCGTTGCAGTCTTGCTTCGGATTGGTTGACTTCTGAAACCAGATAGCTGTGGGCAATGATAGTTGGTAAAGCCACGGCCAGTCCCAGAGCGGTTGTGAGCATCGCTTCCCAAATGCCGCCGGCAAGAACCGCGGCATTGACCTTGCCACCCATTTCCTGGATAACCATAAAAGCTTTGATCATCCCCACCACGGTTCCAAATAAACCCAGCAGCGGGGCAATGTTTCCGATCGTTGCCAACGCCTGCAGGTACCTGGACAGACCCCTTACCTCTTCTTCGGTGGCATGAACGATAATAGCCTCCAGGGTTTCCTGGCTCTGGTCTTTTACCTCCAATGCCTGTGCCAACACGTTACCCATGGGAGAATCGCTGGCATCCACCAGGTCTCGCGCCTGTTCGTCGTCTCCATTCTTCACGAAAGCTGCAACTTTTTCGGCCAGCCCGCGCCCCTGTTTTCTCAGTCGAATAAAGCGGATTAATCTTTCTAAAAAAATTGCCAGCGCAAATACCGAACAGAGGAGTATTGGAATGACCAGCACACCTCCCTTATATAGAAAATCCAACATGTGTATCCTCCAGTATGGCCTTTGGCCATAAGCTCATAGACTATAGATTGATAGGCTGTAGACTGTTAGACTATAGGCTATTAGACTGTTGAATGTTGCCAAGCTCTCCGGGAGTTTCTCCTACAGCCTAACAGCCTACAGCCTAAACACCTAAGTAGTAACACCTAAAACAGCTCTTCAATATCCGCCACACCATCAAAATCGAGATCCTTTTTCCGTTTGGTCATGGTTTCCGATGCATCATAGTCCTCCCATATGTCCGGCCGGCCATCGCCATGGGTGTCCTCCGAAACACCTGACAGCCGTCCGTCTTCATAATAATACCAGGTATCCACACGGTTGTCTGCATCGGCATCCTTTTCTGCCCGTTCAAGGTTACCCTGGGCATCAAAATACCAGGTCATGTCCCATCGGCCATCAGCATCCCTGTCTTCCAGGCTGTTCACCAGAAGACCCTTCTCATCGAAATTTTCACGCAATTCAACGAGACCACTACCCTTTTTCAGGGTCTCCCTTCTACGCAGGATATCATGCATAAAACAGGACCGCACATCAACCTTTCCACTGCCATCAGAGTCCAGTTCAGTCACCCGTGTCCATGGAGGCTTGTCATACCAATGCGTCGTCTCAAACCGGCCATCGTTATCCCGATCCCTCAGGATATATTTTTTTTTCCTGCCGGTATCATACGATATTTTCGTATCGATCTCCCCATCACCATTGGTGTCTTTTTCCACAAACACAAGCCGGTTGTCTTTATACCGCTGGAACGTATCCATTTTACCATCCATGGAAACATCTTTTTCAATGCTCTCTGTTTCGCCACCTGCGTTATAGAATATTCTGAGTTCTTTCTTGCCGTCCTGATTTGCATCCACCGTCTGAACAAAAGGTTTTCCTCCACGATAGGCCACCGTTGTTTCCCGGATACCGTCCATGTCCAGATCTTCCTCAATTCGAACGACCTCCCCTTTTTCAAAAAAAGCAATTTTCTCATATCTGCCATCCTGATTCTGATCCCACTGCTGCATATGGGTCAGGCCATTCCGATAGACTTCCAACATGTCCAAATCACCATTCTGATCTGTATCCAGGTGACGCCTAACCAGAGATCCATCTTCATCGAAAAGAAGCCGCTCCTCCACCGTGCCGTCCCCATTTATATCGATCCGTCGCTCGGATAGCTCTCCGTTCCGATACAACTCAAGGACATTGGCGGCACCATCGCCATCCTGATCGCGAGTGATACGTGTAATCTGCCCTTTTTCAATATGATAAACTGTATCCATCCGTTGATCAGCGGTGGTATCCTCACGAATTTCGAATGGTTTTCCGGCTGTATCCAAATCTATCTCCTGGTAAATATTACCTTCACCATCCAGGCGTTCCTGCCGTACCTTTTTGCCGTCTTTGAAATAGGTTCTCATATCGATACCGATTTCGGTATCCAGATTTTTTTCCAGGCGCACGATCACGCCATCGACATAGTACTGGAACGTATCCATCACCCCATCGTGGTTGTCATCTACTGCAAGCGCAACCAGCTTACCCTGGTGATTAAATTCTGCTACCTGGTCGACGATGCCATCGTTGTTGGCATCTCTTTTCTTGATCAGCCCACTGTCTGAAGCAACAACCGATGAACAGATCGACAATAGACCTGCAAATAGCCATACAAAAACTATCCTTTTGCAGAACGACCGGGTTGGCATTTTAGCACACCTGTGCAAACGTTGGTATAGACACCTGGTAAGATTATTTTTCATGAATGAAGCGTTAAGCATTAAGCTATAAGCCGCTTACTGCATACTCCTTACTCCTTACTTCTTACTGCTTTGCTAAACGCTCACTTTAGGTCCCTCAAGGGTATACTGTCAATATATTTCAATTCACAGAAAATCGTGCTATAAACTGCGCATGTCTTTGATTGTAAATGAAATATTTTACAGCATACAGGGAGAATCGACCCGTGCAGGCCTTCCGTGTGTATTTGTCCGCCTCACCGGCTGTAACATGCGCTGCACCTATTGCGACACTGCTTATGCTTATGATGAAGGACACCCCATGCAGATTTCAGAGATCATGGACAGTATTGGTGCTTTCCATTGCAACATGGTTGAAGTTACGGGCGGTGAACCTCTTTTGCAGAACGAAACACCCGAACTCATCTCCAGCCTTCTCCGAAAAAATTATCAGGTTCTCATGGAAACCAACGGCAGTTTTGATATCCGCATGGCTGATCCCAGGTGTGTAAGGATCATGGATGTCAAATGCCCGGGTAGTGGCGAACATGAAAAATGCGATCTACAAAATTTCAGACATCTCGAAAAAACAGATCAGATTAAATTCGTTATCGGCAACAAGCAGGATTACGAATACGCCAAGGATATGCTGAACAGGATTCCATCAAGCATCCCGCCCGGGAATCTCCTTTTCTCGCCCATCAGAGAAATTTTAACACCTGCGGAACTTGCCGGATGGATCCTCGAAGACCACCTGGAAGCCAGAATTCAGCTCCAGCTCCACAAGACTATCTGGCCTGATATCGAGAGAGGGGTTTAAGCAAAGGGGTCCAGGGTTCGAGGGGGATACAAGGGTTGGAGGGTAGCTGAAAGCAATCAGCGGTTGACAGCATCCAGGCATCCCAGCATCCTAGCATCCTAGCCTCCCAGCATTTATAATGGATAAAATCACGACTGGGACAGAATAATTTATGGTTAAAGAATATAATAAAAAGGCAATCATTCTGTTTAGTGGTGGGCTCGACTCTACAACGGTTATGGCTCTGGCGAAACATGCCGGGTATGACCTGTATGCAATGAGTTTCGATTATACCCAGCGGCATATCTTCGAACTGGAAGCCGCCAAAAAAATAGCCCTTGCATACGGGGTCAAGGCGCACCTCGTCGTTAAAACCGATTTAACGAGCATCGGGGGCTCCGCCCTGACCGATGCCATTTCAGTACCCAAAGACAGAGAAATCAATGCCGGAAAGGATGAGATACCCGTCACCTACGTACCGGCCAGAAACACTATATTTCTATCCTATGCGCTGGCCTGGTCCGAGGTGCTGAGGGCGCCGGATATCTTTATGGGTGTCAACGCCATTGACTACAGTGGATATCCGGATTGCCGGCCGGAATATATCCATGCCTTTGAACAAATGGCAAACCTGGCCACCAAGGCCGGTGTCGAGGGGTCGTTCAAAATAAAGATCCAGACCCCGCTATTACGAATGACCAAGGCAGAAATTATCAGCAAAGGACTCGAACTGGGTGTCGACTACGGAATGACCCACTCCTGTTACGATCCGGATACCCGTGGAAACGCGTGCGGTCGATGTGACAGCTGTCTCCTTAGGAAAAAAGGCTTTGCAGACGCAGGAGTGGACGATCCGACGAATTATGTATAAACGGGATGTTTTGACTTTTGGGGATGTTCGAGTCCCTGAATAATTTGGTTGTATACGACTTTATAAATTCTAAATTCGAATATCGAAATACGAAACAAAAAAATAATATTGAATGCTCAAATGACTAAAATATTGCCCATGAGCTTAATCGGTAAAGGCCGTTTGGATCATTCGAATTTGTGTCATTCGATATTGTTTAGGATTTGAAATTTCGTGCTTCTAATTTAAATTTTGGAGGACCGCCATGATAAAAATACTTCTCTTAATCGCTATCGTTCTGCTCACGGTTCTTCTCTTCTTTGAAAAGAGGGAAAACCGCAAAGGAATGCTGCCCACCAAAACAGTGCTTTCGCTGCTTTTCATCGTCACCGCCATTTCTCAGATCCATCTCATGCAGCCATATACCCTCTTTATCATCATCGGGCTGCTGTTCTGCCTGGGGGGGGATGTTTTTTTGGCATTGCCCCAAGATAGAATGTTTCTCTTTGGACTTATCTCATTTCTTCTGGGGCATGTCTGCTATGTGATCGGATTCATTTGGATTGCCGGTCCAAGCAAAATGACACTCATAGGCATCATCGTTACCATGGTGCTGGGTGGTTTTATTTACGCCTGGCTGAAACCACACCTGGGCACCATGAAAAAACCGGTCATCGCCTATATCCTTGTCATCAGCTTCATGTTCATCGGCGCCTGGTCTGTCCTGGGAATGCAGCAGCAGCCGTTTATGGCCCGTCTTTTAATCTTCACAGGGGCCGCCAGCTTCTACATATCCGACATTTTTGTCGCCAGGGATCGATTTTTAAAAAACGATTTTGTTAATCGCCTTTTGGGCCTTCCGCTCTACTACATGGCTCAGTTCATGATCGCATTTTCCATTGGTATGGTGCGTTTGTAACTTTCTGAACAACATGCTTTAACCTGAACTGAGCGATTTTTCCCGAAGAGGTGTGCCGAGATCTTGATGGAGAAGGGTTCGCGAAAAAACACAGGCATACACGATTTCGAGAAAAGCAAGCCCTTATCTTTTGTTTCGTTGACAATTCTTTTAATATTTAATACGTTAATATTATTGAAAATGGAATCCCTCGGGTAAACCCGTGGTCCCATTAAAATACCCGTCTTCGGCTTCCGTCTTCGCTCTGCGAGCTACGCCGCGACAAGACACCGCGGTTATCCACCTTGCCTTAGGGGTGACATCGCGCAGTAGCAATTAACCTTTGCTTTTGCATTCATCCCCGGGCAAGCCCGTGGTATTCTGCGAAGGCGGATAAATCTCCTTACGATCACCCCCTGTGACCT
>QMMS01000310.1 GCA_003647375.1 Deltaproteobacteria bacterium | reverse complement strand
CTTTTTTGCCATGTTGTTTACCCTGCGGGAAATCCGGAGAACTTCAGATCCTACGTTGCTGAGGGTTCGAAGTAAAAAACTACGACTTCACCCTCAGGCGCCTTGCCTCTGAAGCCCTCCGGCTTTTGCAACGATAGGGGAAAGTGTCCGTGCCATTCGCTAATATCAAGTGTATCATCGGGTTTTATGATACACTCCTGTCTCAATAAAATCGTTACACGATTTTATGAAACACGACATTGTTGCCCTTAAAGGCGAAAGGTCTCCCCGCTGATCCGATTTATGAGGATTGTCATAAATATGGAAACCCCTTCTAATGCAATCGGAACGATATTTTGACAAATGCTATAAACGGATCATCGGAAAAGATCGGTGCTGATATAGCGCTCACCCGTGCTGGGTAGCACCACCACTATCCGTTTGCCTTTGGTTTCTTTTCTTTGAGCCAGTTTCAGCGCCGCCGCCATGGCGGCTCCGGACGATATCCCGCAGAGGATGCCTTCCGTGTTGGCAAGCTTCCTCGCTGTTTCAAAGGCTTCGTCATTGGTGACGGTGACGACTTCGTCGATAATGGTGGTATTCAGAACCTCTGGGATGAACCCGGCTCCAATACCTTGAATCTTGTGGGGCCCGGGATTTCCACCGGAAAGGATCGGAGAATCGGCAGGCTCAACCGCTACGGCTCTGAAGGACGGTTTCTTTTGCTTGATCGTTTCGGCAACACCTGTGATGGTACCGCCGGTTCCGACGCCGGAGACGAAAATATCTACGCTTCCTGCAGTGTCGTCCCATATTTCCCTGGCAGTGGTCTCTCTGTGTATTGCCGGATTGGCTGGATTCTTGAACTGATTCGGCATGAAGGCATTTTGGGTTTCAGATAGTATTTCAGTGGATTTTTTAATGGCCCCTTTCATACCGTCGGAGCCGGGCGTCAATATGAGTTCGGCACCCAGGTGCTGCAATAGTTTTCTGCGCTCAATGCTCATGGTTTCCGGCATGGTGAGACAGAGCCGATAACCCTTTGCCGCGCAAACAAACGCGAGGGCAATTCCGGTATTCCCGCTGGTCGGTTCAACGATCAGTGTTTCAGGCCCAATGAGCCCTTCGCGTTCGGCTGCATCGATCATGGATGCGGCAATTCTGTCTTTGACACTTCCAAGTGGATTGAAAAATTCGAGTTTGGCAAGAATATCACAGTCCGACCCCTTGGCCATGTTTCCTATCCGAACCAGGGGGGTTGTGCCGATAGTGTTTTGAATTCTGGGAAATATATTCATGCTGACCTCCTTTGGTTGTTGATGTTTGGCAGCAGTTAATAATGGGTGTGAAGCGGCGGGAGTGATTATTCCGCGTCATTCGAGGACATGTAGATCAATTCGGGCTTTTTCATGATGACCTTGGTGTCGGGGGGCACCGAATCGGTCAACCATACATTTCCGCCGATTACCGATTTTGCACCGATGACGGTTTCTCCGCCAAGAATGGTAGCCCCGGAATAAAGGATAACATCGTCTTCAATGGTGGGGTGCCGCTTGATTCCGCGCAGTCGATCCCCCGCATTCATAGGCAGGGACAGCGCCCCCAGGGTGACGCCTTGGTAGATTCGGACGTTTTCTCCGATGACGGTCGTTTCACCGATTACCACCCCTGTCCCATGATCGATGACAAACCCCCTGCCGATTTCAGCACCCGGATGGATGTCGATTCCGGTGATACTGTGCGCGTATTCGGTCATGATACGGGGCAGCAGCGGCACGGCCATTAGGTGGAGCCTGTGTGCCACCCTGTAAACCATCAAGGCAAATATCCCCGGATAACTGAAGATTATTTCATCGAAACTTTTGGCCGCGGGATCGCCCGCATATGCGGCAGCCACGTCTGTAGCGAGGATTTCACGCAATTCGGGGATTGATTCCAGAAACATGAGGGAAACTTCATTGCCCTTTTCAGCGCATTCGCTGCATTCCTGGTCATAGCGAAAGCAATCATGCCGGACACTGTGACAGATCTGTTCTGAAAGCTGGTCGAACAGAACAGAAACGGTCTGGCCCATGCTGTAGGCCAGATTCATCGGGTCTAATTTTTCCCTGGTGAAGTAACCCGGAAACAGGACTTCCCGCAAGCGCTGAATGATATCGACAACGGACGTTTTTGACGGAATCGGTTCATAGTTGATATGGTTGTAGCATTCATCATCCTCACATTTTGCAATGATTTTTTCAGCGATCTCCGGGAGCCTGCCGCGGTAATGCGACAGTGCCTGGGCGTCGATCTTGCAGGCAGCTTGGTTTTCGATATTTTTATTCGTCGGCATGGGCGTGTTTCCCTATAGGGGACATTCCGCTCCGGTCAGCATGCTTTCAACCGGTTTCCCCTGGTTCCAGAAAGGAGACATCTGTCGCAACCGGTCGATGATCGGAGGCATTTTCTCGATGATAAAATCCATCTCTTCTTCGGTGTTGTAATGGCTCAGGCTGAAACGTATGGACCCATGAGCGGCCGTAAAAGGGATTCCCATGGCCCTTAAAACATGAGAGGGCTCCAGAGATCCCGACGTACAGGCAGATCCAGAAGACGCACAGATGTTCAGTTCGTTCATCATCAGGAGGATGGATTCACCTTCAATATATTCAAAACTGATATTCGTGGTATTCGGAAGCCGTGATGCTGTGTCACCGTTGACCATAGCATTTTGAACGCGGCTGACCAGACCCTGCTCGAGCCTGTCCCGCAGACGCCCTACTTCCGTCATGGTGCCTTTCAGAAGGTCTGCCGCCAGCATACCGGCTTTCCCGAGACCGACTATGGCCGAGACGTTTTCAGTACCGCCTCTACGTCCTTTTTCCTGATGGCCACCGATGAGAAAGGGGGTAAATTTAGTTCCTTTTCTCACATAGAGCGCCCCCACCCCTTTGGGTGCGTGGATTTTGTGCCCGGAAAGTGACAGAAGGTCGACACTGGTTTTTTGAACATCAACGGGGATCTTGCCCACAGCCTGGACTGCATCGGTGTGTAGAACGATACCCCTGTCTTTGGCTACCCGTGCTATTTCATCGATGGGGAATATGACACCGGTTTCATTGTTGGCCCACATGATGCTGATCAGCGCCGTGTCTTCTGTGAGGTGATCGTAGAAAAAATCAAGATCCAGGCTGCCCTGACGATCGACTGGGACAAATGTGACTTTATAGCCTTTTTTCGCCAGGTGTTCATACAGATTCTTGACAGCGGGGTGTTCGACCCGTGAAGTGATAATGTGCTTTTTGTCCGGGATGGATGAAATTGTGGCCCGGATTGCCGTGGAATCACTTTCGGTGCCACAACTGGTAAAAATAATTTCTTCGGGAGACGCATTGATGAGCGACGCTATGTGTTCCCGGGCTTCTTTAACTGAGGTGGCCACGTTTCCGCCAAAGGCATGCATACTGGAAGGATTCCCATAATTTTCGGTATAGTAGGGCATCATGGCTTCCACCACCACTGGATCAACCCTTGTCGTGGCATTGTTGTCTACATAAATGATATTCATTGCCGCACCTCACTTACAACCAAATCAGGGGATACCAGCTCTTTGAGTTTTGTTTCGACGTAGCTTTCCAGGGTGACCTGTGATGCCGCACATGTGGAGCAGGTGCCGCGCAATCTGACAAAAACGGTATTGTGGTCAAAATCCACAAGCTCGATATCTCCACCGTCCTTTTTCAAGGCGGGTTTGATTTCCCTGTCCAGGGTTTCTTCAATCATTTTTATTTTCTGAACATTGGTCAAAGCTTTTGGTACGGGCTTAACCAGAACAGGCTTCCCCCGAACCTCAGAAATGATTTCTCCGATTCGGTCATGGCAGTTGCCGCATCCACCACCGGCTTTTACATAGTCTGTTACATCTTCAACCGTCTTGAGACCGTTTTCCTGAACAGCCCTTCTGATTTCGATGTCGGTGACTCCAAAACATTCGCAAACGATTTCACCTTCTTTTACTGGGATTGACGCGCCCTCGTAATAGGCGATGGCTTTTTCCAGGGCATCACGACCCATAACGGAACAATGCATTTTTTCCTTTGGGAGTCCACCCAGGAATTGGGCGATATCGTCATT
Source organism: Deltaproteobacteria bacterium (assembly GCA_003647375.1). Next base: position 1,454 of record QMMS01000310.1, on the reverse strand, counting down.
GGTGATGACTGCAGCTTCCTTCAGGGTCAATCCCTTGATCATTTCGGTGAGGGCGGAAGATGAAGCGATGGCGCTGGCGCAGCCGAATGTTTGAAATTTGGCATCACTAATTTTTTTATCATCCCCCAGCTTGAAGGTGAGTTTCAGCGCATCCCCGCAGGCAAGTGAACCGACTTCGCCCATGCCATCAGGATTATCGATGAAACCGACATTTCGAGGGTTGATGAAATGGTCTTTTACCTTGTCCGTGTATTCCCACATATTTGCCTCCTGTAACCTTAATAATATTTTATTCGAGTGTCTCACTTTATAAGTGAGACAACAATGTATCATTAACCCATTAAGAGACATGTCCAGGGCGTATCGGGTCTCAAGGGTGATCTTTCCCCTCTGGTTCGTTGTCCTGAACCTGCCGACAGTCTCTTTTTTGACCTTACCCCGACGTATGCAACTATCGGGCTTATTTGCTCACGAGATCCGGATCGAATGGAACGTTACCCTTTGTTGAGAGCCACCAGCTCTCTGGTCAGCAGATTGATATGGGACATTTCTTCTTTGATTACCTGATCGATTCTGTCTTTGCCGAGCGCTTCCGGCACCACGTCCTTTATACCAAGGTAGAACAGGATGGAATCTTTTTCAGCGGTGATGGCTTCTTTTAGAATGCCTTCCATGTTGCTGGTATCGATGGTTTTCTCGAAAAAAACTTTTGAATCAGCCAGGGCTTTTAGATAGCGTACGGTTTCGCCTTCAGGATCAAACACTGTCTGCGCTTTTTCGTCCGCCGTCAGTTTTGATCTCATGGCTGCAAAGGTTTTTTCGTGTTCATCCTCCATTTCAGCCAGGTTCAACAGTAGCTCTTTATCTGCTGGGTCTTGAATTTTTTCGGCTGATTTCCTATAAAAATCAGCACCGTTTCTTTCAATCTGTTCTGCCATTTGAAGAATTTCATTCGCATTAAAATCATACAGCATGGGGGTACCTTTCTTTGATGGGTGAAGTTGTTTGTCTATTCCTCGAGCCTGCAGTCTTTATCCCATTCCGGGCAGGCCTTTTTCGTTTCCTCCTGGAACTTAAGCATACACTCGCCACATTCAAGTTCCACATTCGGCATATCCCCATATTTCTTTTTCAGTTCTTCAGCACTCAAAACCTGGGCAAAACTGCATCCACACTGGGGACAGGCGGATTTGATGTGATAGCGTTTGTTGTGATCGGTCATCGTTAATCCTCCTTATTAATATATAATAGGAATATATTACCTCATATTGTGGAAAGCAACAATCATACCAGCTGCCATGCGAGCGCCGTGGTCTTTTACCTATTGTCCATCCATAAATGGTCTTTTCACGCCCTGCCGGCGTTGGGCGCCATGATTTAACTCCTCAAAATAGCACGCTATTCCTCCGGGTTAAATCTGACGCCCGCCTTGTCAGAACGCGAAAATCCCTATT
>QMMS01000309.1 GCA_003647375.1 Deltaproteobacteria bacterium | reverse complement strand
TAAGAGATTGGGAAGATATTGTTGGAGCATTTGAAGATAGAAACGCACTTTATGCGTCCAGTTTGATCCGTTACCATTTAATCCGCTATTATCGAGTGTTTAAAAATTATCTTAGGAAAAATGCCATTAATGAAACAGATTTAATTGAGATCGTTCACAAAGATAAAAATAAACATAGGCAAGGCAGTTAAGGCCCCAAGTCCGAGCAAAATTTGTTCAACATTAGGTAAAGTGATGGAGGATTGTATGAAGCAGGTTGAATTATCTACACGGAAACCATCCCTGCGTTTGCTGCAAAAAGAACATTGTATGCACATTCACAGTGCCAGCATGGAAATTTTGGAGCATCACGGTATCCATATGCTGGATCCGGAAGGCAAAGACCTGTTGTTAGCCGCAGGAGCCCTGGCTAAGGAAGACCATTGGATCAGTATCCCTTCAGTTTTGATTAAACAGGCGCTAAGCACTGCGCCGGGACGGATTGTTCTGTCGAATCAGAAGGGGGAAAGAACACTCTTTTTAGAAGACACCAACGTCTACTTTGGGCCTGGTTCCGATACGATTTTTACGAGCGATATAGACACCTGCAAACGCAGGGAGACGGTACGCTCCGATGTTGGAAGAATGGCCAGATTGTGTGATGCACTTGCCAATATCGATTTTGTGATGTCCATGGGCGTTGCCAGTGATGTCCCCAGCACGGCGACTTACTTATACGAATTTGCCGAAATGGTGGTAAATTCGAATAAACCCATAGTGTTCACCGCCGACGCCCCTAAGGATATCGATGATATTTATGAAATGGCCTGCGCTGTCGCCGGCAGCTCTGAAGCCCTGAAAAAAAACCCGTTTCTGCTGCATTATGCCGAACCAATATCCCCATTGCTTTTTCCGGTAGAACCCGTGCAAAAACTGATCCGCTGTGCACACTACCATCTGCCTGTTGGAATGATACCGGCGGCAAACGCAGGAGCCGGTGCTCCCATAACCAATGCTGGTTCCATTGCCTTGGCAAATGCCGAGATCCTGGCTGGATTGGTGATTCATCAGCTGAAAAATTCCGGTGCTCCCTTTTTATACGGTTACAATGTTGCCACTTTGGATATGAAACATGCGGTTATTTCTTATGGAGCCCCTGAATTCAGGATCACTGATTCTGCTCTGGCGGATTTGGCACGGTTCTATGGACTGCCCTCTTGGGGAACATCAGGTTGCACTGACTCCAAAATAGTCGATGCCCAGGCGGGTATTGAAGCAACTTTTGCAATTTACAATTCCATGCTGAGTGGTAACAATTTGGTCCATGATGTGGGATATATCGAATCCGGTCTTACCTCTTCCATGGAAATGATCATTATGATGGACGAGGTGATCGATATGTGCCGCCGCTTCATTGAGCCGATCACTTTCAACAAAGATACCATTCCCATGGAAGCCTATGGGCGTGCTAAATTAACACGTGGTTTTGTGGCGGACCGCCATACCCTTGAAAACTTTAGACAGGCCCAATGGACACCCAAGCGTTTGGACAGGGCCCAGTTTGACGATTGGGAACTGGGTGGCAAAAAAGACCTCTACCAGCGCCTTAACGGTGAAGCCAAAGAAATAATGTCCAGCCATGTTCCTGAAGCCAAATCAGCTGAAGTAATGGCTAAGATAGATGAAATACTTGAAAAACGAAGTAGAGAATACTCTTAAACGTTCCAACATGGGTAAAATCTATAGTTAGAAGAACTGCATTTCCTGAGGTATCTGCCGCCTGGAAGCGGTTATCATATATTCGAAAAGTGGGATTAAGGATGAAATCGAACGTAAAAAAACTCGCCGATAAGCTATTGCCGGACATTATTGATTTTGCCAAACAATTGATCCGGACGAAAAGTTACACTGGGCATGAAGGTGATCTTGCCGATTTGGTTTTGAACAAAATGAAGGAGCTTGACTACGATCATGTATCTGTCGACGAACTTGGCAACGTCATAGGAGTTGTCGGCGATGGTCCCACCCGAATTCTGTTTGATTCTCATATGGATACTGTTGGCGTAAATCATCCAGAGGAATGGCGTCTTGATCCTTTCAGTGGTGAAATCGTTGATGAAAAACTATATGGCCGGGGTTCGGTAGATATGAAAAGTGCCCTATCAGCTGCCATTTTTGCCGGGCATATCGTCAAGCGGCTTGGGCTTCAGGAGGGGAAAACGATATATATCACCGCTTCTGTTATGGAAGAAGACTATGATGGTGAAACCGTCTATTCCATGTGCCGCCACCTGGAGAGTCTTCCCGACTATGTTGTCATCTGTGAGCCCAGCCGCCTGGACCTGGCTTTGGGTCATAAAGGGCGGGCGCTGCTCAAGGTAACGTCGAAAGGTATTTCGGCCCATGGCAGTGCACCCGAAAAAGGTATCAATGCAGTTTATAAGATGATCCCCCTGCTGCAACGGGTCAAAGCTTTAAACAACGAGATGATGCGAAAGGGTAATGAAACAGGCAGCATTGCTTTAACAAAGATCTGCAGCAGCGCGGAGTCGCTTAATGCGATACCAGACCAGTGTGAAGTCTATATCGACCGCAGGCTTATGTTGGAGGAAGACAAAGAAGTCATTGCTGCAGAAATGAATACCCTGCTAGAGGGTATGGATGTGAGTTGGGCAGTTTATGACAAGCGCGGTAAAAGCTATACCGGCGTGCCGGTGGTATTGCACTCTTTCCTGCCGTCATGGGCGATCAGTCTGGACAGCATTCTTGCTAAAGCCTGCATCAAATCATTTAAAACCCTGTTTGAACGGGAACCTCACTTGATCAAATGGGATTTTTGTACCAATGGGGTGGCCACAGCCGGGCGGTTGAATATCCCAACCATCGGCTTTGGTCCGGGTGACAGCAAAAAAGCGCATACCGTCGATGAATGCTGTGAAATATCACAGATAGCAGCGGCTGTCGAATTTTACGCATTTTTGCCATTTTATCTTTAGGCATCATAATAAAGGACATATCCATGATCGATTTGACTAAAAACAACAAAATTATTGAGAGAAGCGTTAAAAGACTCCAGCAACATAAAATCAGTCTGCCAACATTTGCGCAGATGCGCGATCCTTCCCGGATTCCGAAAAATATAAAGGACCGACTTGAATCCACCGGGCTATGGGACATAGATCCCATTAATCTCTATCGGATAAATTGGCACAATCAGCCAGTTGAAAAAGGGGGCGGATACGGCAGGGTAAATTACCTGGAAATACCAACCCAGCTCACCGGTGTGCGTGCCAGAGTTGTTGGACTGGTCGGTAAATGGTTTCCCACAGGGAGTCATAAAGTGGGTGCGACTTACGCCTGCTTGGTTCCCCGGCTTGCGACGGGTCAGTTTGATCCGACGACCCAGAAGGCGGTTTGGCCATCAACCGGCAATTACTGTCGAGGTGGCGCGTTCAATGCTGCATTGTTGAGCTGTGAATCCATTGCTATTCTGCCGGAAGAAATGAGTTGTGAGCGATTCGAGTGGTTGAAAAAAGTGGCCGGCGAAGTCATAGCCACTCCCGGTAGTGAATCCAATGTAAAGGAAATTTATGACAAATGTGATGAACTGAAAGCCACCCGAGATAACATTTCGATTTTTAATCAGTTTGATGAATTCGGCAATTATCTGTGGCATTACCATGTCACTGGACCGGCAATGGAGGAAGTCGCTCGAATGGTTATGAAGGGCACGGATCGCGTAGCCGGCGTGGTTTCCTCTACCGGATCCGCAGGAACGATCGCCAGCGGCGACTATATTAAAGACACGTTTCCCCAGGCAAAAATTGTAGCTGCCGAGGCTTTGCAGTGTCCTACCCTGTTATACAACGGTTTCGGCTCGCATCGTATCGAGGGAATCGGCGACAAGCATATTCCCTGGATTCACAATGTCCGCAACCTCGATTTCGTGGCGGCGGTAGATGACAACGGCCCCATGAACCTTCTGAGACTATTCAATGAACCGCTGGGCCGGAAATACATGGCTGAACAAGGCATTGCGTCTGAAATCATCGATGCCTTACCCTTGCTGGGAATATCCTCGCTGGGAAACCTGATTGCCTCGATCAAGTTTGCCAAATACAATGAGTTGACCGAAAAAGACGTGGTATTAACTGTTTTTACGGATTCAATGGATATGTACGGTTCCCGTTTGGCGCATGTAAATGAAACCAAAGGCCCTTATAATACGAAGGACGCCTACAAAGATCATAACCGGTATTTATTGGCTCAGCAGATCGACAACATCGAAGAATTGTCCTATTACACTCGGAAACGGATCCACAATCTTAAGTACTATACCTGGATAGAACAGCAAGGACGTAGCGTAGGCGAGCTCGATGCTCAATGGTATGATTCTCCTGAATATTGGGAAAATATTCAGAACCAGGTTGACGAAATTGATAAGGTTATTGAAGAGATGAACCAGGCAATTGGTCAGGTTTGAATTAATACTAAGGCATTATGAGCAACAATATTTCAGACAAATCCCCTTCATCAATAATACCTACCATAGAAACCGAACGATTGCGTCTTCGTGAATGGAGAATTGCCGATTTTGATGGGTTCCTTGCCCTAAAAATGGACGCAGAGTTGCAGAAATATTCTCTGGGAGGTGCGAAAAGCAAAGTACAGGCATGGGACGATTTTTGTGTCATCTCAGGCCAATGGATGCTCAGGGGCGTGGGCATCTTTTTGATCGCCGACAGGAATACAGATGAGGCAATCGGATTCAGCGGATTGTGGTTCCCATTGGATCAAGAAGTGCCGGAACTCTGTTGGTCATTGTTTCCCGGGAATATGGGTAAGGGATATGCAACTGAAGCCGCGATGGCCGCTCGTCAATGGGTGTATGAAAACCGTACATATCACCAACTGGTAAGCTATATACATCCAGACAACATAGCCTCGTGCGCCGTCGCAGAACGGCTTGGTGCTGAAGTAAAAACTAGAACCATACTTTATGGAGAAAATCGCCTGGTCTATATGCATCCCGAGTGGGCACAGAATTCATAGAAATCATCAATGAATTACCTGATGTTGATGCTGTGATTTTACCGTTAGGTGGTGGTAGTGAAGTTGCATCTGCAATTGTTGCTTTAAATATGTTGAAGCCACAAGTTGAGATTTATGCTGTGCAAGCTGAATTTTCGTGCGCCGCTTATCGTGAAGCTCCCTTAACAGTTATTTCCTTGTCCAAAGGCCTCCTTTCACCGACGCTCAATGGGTTACCTCCGGGTCCTGTAAAAGGGGGCTTCACAATATTTTTTAGGGCCGTTTGTCCTGCTTCCTGAAATAACTCACATTCCAAATCTTCATAATTCGAACTCTGTCGAAATATAGGTGATTACATCATATACGGCGCGCACTCCTGATTGAAGACTGTAACACAAGGTAGAATCCGAAATCGACAAAATTAGGTTACATAATCCAATAAATCTTCAAGGTATAATTCTGGCATTTAACAGCTAATCTTCATTGTGATAATAAGCCAAAAAGATAAAATGTCATCTGACTTGAATATTTTCGATATGTCTGACTTATCCACGCTT
>QMMS01000308.1 GCA_003647375.1 Deltaproteobacteria bacterium | reverse complement strand
TAGTTTCTGCTTGCCTGGATAAATGCAGTTTCGTTTCGACTCAGATCAGAGGCATCAACTCCTGCTTCAGCGTAGGAAGCCATGGCATTGTCTCTGAAATCGAGTTTGTCGAATTGCGGATTGTTATTGGTGATGGCAAACCGGGTCTCATCCCCTGACTTATAATCAGGTAAACCAAACATTCCGTAGGAGACATGGGTGCCATGCGAGGTGTGTTGATATGCGATATGGAGCTTATTACGAGCTTCATTGATATATTCATCCGGGATAGACCTGAGAATAATTTCTGAAGCGATTGTGTGATCCGCAACCACTCCTTTTTTCCCTGGAATAATTTCATCATCTGCTTTCTCGCAAGACGAAAAGCCAAATGCAATAAGCAAAAACAGATTTAGTAAATGTGATATCGATTTCATGATGTCTAAAATAATTTGTCCTAAAACTTGATTATCCTCTCAGTTTTCACAAAGTCTTCTGTCTTGATTGTTATGAAATAGATCCCATTTATCATTTGAGATAGATTGACTGAGTAAACAGGATCACTAACGACCTCCTGCCTCATGAGTTGACCGGTTGACGCGGTAATCTCAAGAATATACCTTCCCAAATTTTCGGTCTCAATCAATATAAAATCCTGAGTTGGATTTGGGAATATTTTCAGACTCCTAAAATCATGCTGTTTGATATCTGTAGCCTGAATATAGATTTGGTTGGATTTCTCAGACACGCAACCGTCTTCAGTCACAATGGCATGATAAGTCCCAGTAATGCCAGGTAAATAATATGAGTCGCCAGCATCGGATATGGGGATCTCATCCATATACCATTGATTCCCTATGTCACTATCAGAAAATAGAGTGTCAGAATCAAAGCTAATAGTAGGAGTCAGAGGAATTGGTTTTACCTCAACCCAAACCTGATCTTCACCTGAACACCCGTTTTCATCAGTTACAATGACGTGATACTCTTGGGTAGAGGTAGGAATAAAGGGAGTCCCATTTGCAACTCCACCGTCCCAGACATATTCTATTCCTCCACTTGCATTAAGCGTAACAGATTCACCGGAACAGATCGTCTGATTTGCACCTGCCTCTGGATTGGGAATATCATGGAAATCCACCGTAACTTCATCAATCGATGTGATATCACCCAGAGTGATTGTCCATCGCAATACATAAGTGCCATATAGTGTGGCCATGGCTGATGTGTTGGAACTATGAATATCACCGAAATCTATGGTACCTGTGCCACTAAGCTGAGTCCAAGTACCCTCGGCAAACATAGGATCATTGCCCTCCAGACCTGTCACTAAAATTCCGCACTTATCCTGGTCCGGTCCGGCTTCCGCATCTGGAATCAATGGATTCACAGTGATTGAAAACTGCTCACTGGGACCTGTGCAGCTTATTCCGAAATTGGAAACCTCTGGTGTGACTGTGATTGTTGCCACAACTGGCAATGCATCTGTGTTCAACGCTATGAAGGAAGGGATGTCACCCATACCGGAAGCCGCCAATCCAATGGAAGGAGTATCGTTGATCCACGAGTATGTAACAGTTCCCACCTGAGTACCAGAGATAAATATTACAGGAGTTGTATTTTCATTATGCTCTAGCACCTGGTCAGAAGGATCATCAACATGGGCTGTGGGATTCACCCAAATACGAATGGTTGTATCCAGACCATTGTCACATGATACAACTGTTCCGTATTCATTGTAGATTTTAGGTATAAATCTGTAATCCACATAATGAGGCTTTTGATCAGTATTAACCAGGTTTTCATTGAGGACACTCAAATTCAGATCAATACCACTGCCACTTACTCCTGCAATCTCCGGCTCGGCGGTTACTTCCAGATCATACTTCCACGTACCCCTGATGTAAAAGTTGGGATTACGTATGGAAATGGATGCGGTCTCCCCGTTACAGATAACTGTATCGGCATTTACCCGGATCTCAGGAGTTGGATTCACCCAGATACTTAGCAAGGTATCCTCTTCATTCTCACACATTCCACCATTATCCAGTGCAATCCGCGGTATTAAGTGATATCGTACCTCATGAACAATCGTGTCGGTATTGGAAAGTGTCTCTGTAAAGCTGGAGGTGGTCACTGCAGTCTGATTTCCTGCACTTCCCAAGATCTCAGGATCCGGGATTACTTCTAAATCATACATCCAGGTTCCCCTAATATCATTATTTGGATTTAATACTGTAATGGTTGTTGCTCCTTCGTTACACAGGATTCCATCCGTAGCAGTGTAGCCTATTCCCAGAGTTGGATTTACCCAAACTTCAAGGGCAATGGGATTCCCCACACATTGGAGGCTGCTATCTGATTGGGTTGTATGCGGATATATGGTATAAACAACTTCTTTAGCTGCTCCACTCCAGTTAAATAGTGTTTGTTGGAGATTCTGATCTATGCTGTTTCCATTTCCTGTAGAATTAGTCTCCCCATCTATATGACCACTGGGATCACTTACAGTCCAGGTATATCTTACATTGTGCATTGAAGAATCAGTTGTCAACAGGTCAATATTTGTGGAAGTGTTATTGCATATAACCTTATCTGAGCCTGATGTGAAAATATCAGGTGGCGGATCAAATCTAATCTCAACATCATCACTGGTGGCACACCCACCATTGGTCTCCGTCCATCGGAATACATAGGTTCCATACATACTCACTGTGACAATGCTTGTGGGTGAGGTGGCATTACTGAATACAGGATTGCTATCAGCTCCACTCACATAATTCCATAGGGTTGTGCTTCCTGGATGCTCACTGCCAGCCTGGTAGGTATGAGGCATCGCCTCCAAGGTCGTGATAAGCATCCCACACAATTCCTGATCTGCACCCGCTGAAGTTTCCCGGGGATCTTCTCGGAAGATTATTTCTACTTCATCACTAGAAGTTTGCCCATCTAAATTGATGGTCCAGCGTAAAACATAGGAGCCATAGAGCGTACATGTAACGGATGAGTTGTATCCGTTTTCATCTCCAAATACGACTGTCCCCGGACCAGTTACCTGGGACCATATACCTATACCAATGGATGGAATATTGCCATCCAAATAGGTAGTTAAAGTACCACAGGTATCCTGATCTACTCCGGCAGCTGCATCTGAAACCGATGGATTAACCGATATTGAAAACTGCTTACTCGGGCCCCAACAGCTAATCCCGGAATTTGTGAATTCTGGTGTGACCGTAATTGTAGCTACACTTTGGAAAGGGTTTGTATTGACAGTGACAAAAGACGGAATCTCACCCGTACCGCTACCAGCCAGGCCAATGGATGGGTTATCATTGGTCCAGCTATAGCTTGTCATCCCTCCTGTATTGGGACTGGTGTAGATGATCGAGGTTATATTTTCATTGTGACCTGCCACCAGATCCAAAGGAGCATCCATCTCAGCTGTTGGATTTACCGTAATCGTAAACTGCTCACCAGGGCCCTCACAAGTAGGACCCCCGTTTTCATAATGGGGGATAACAAATATGGTGGCAACTATTGGATCCGTACCAAAGTTGATAGCTGGAAATGAGGGGATATCTCCAGAGCCTGATGTTGCCAGCCCGATTGAAGGATTATCGTTGAACCAGTCATATGTAGTCGTCCCGTCTACCCGATCGGTGAAGAATGTAACAGGCTGTGTCATATCCATGTTACATATCACCTGATCAGCAGGCCTGAACACCTGGGCCGAAGGATTAACTATTATGGGATATGGTTGTGACGGTCCTTCACAGGTAAGGCCATCATAGGTGATATTCGGGAAAACCTCAATCATAGCTACCACAGGAGCCGGGCCAAAGTTGAAAGCCATAAATGGAGGGATCTCACCACTTCCTGTTTCGGGCAATCCAATGGAGGGATCAGTGTTGATCCAGGTGTAATCTATTGTGCCTCCTGTGTTAGGGCTCCAGAAGGGGGATGGAAAAACGAACTCCTCATGACACACCGGCGCTTCAAACGGAACAAATACCTGGGGTTCTGGAATAACTGTAACCGTGGCAAAGAAATCATCACCCTGGCAACCATCCAAACTTGTGGGGGTAATTGTATAAGTGGCCATCTGCACATCCTGGGTAAAGTTGAAAGGCAAATCATGGATATCGCCTGTGCCACTTGCGGGCATTCCTAATAAACTAGTGATATTGTCCCCGATCCAGGAAAAGGTCGTCATGCCGTCCATCCCATTGCTGGTCACTAATCTAATATTTTCCATCGGCATATAAGAGCATACCGTTTGCTCAGCGGGGGTTGCTTCTCCCATGGGCATGGGGTGAACCACAACTAGCGCTGTAAAGGGATCGCCCTGACATCCCGTAACGCTGGTAGGAACGATCGTAAATGTGACTGTCTCCTCCACTCCCCCAATGCTCACGAGCGCCCCAATGATGGGGCCTGTACCTGGGTCAGGTATCCCGTGGACAGGACCTGTACTAACCCAGTTCCAGGTAAAAGTAGTCCCTGCATCCATCCCATTGTTAGTGATAAAGGCTATCTCCGAGATATCTTCGCCTGAACAAACTTCCTGGTATTCCGGCATAGATTGCCCCATGAGTTTCTCCTGAAAATTAATGACCACCTCATCAGAAGTACTGCAGGATCCGTTGGTCTCTGTCCAGCGGAACACATAGGTACCATACTGGTTCACCATCACCTCACTCATTGGAGAGGTAGCATTAAAAAATACTGGAGATGCATCCTGACCGCTTACATAACTCCACTGGCCTGTACTGCTATTGTTATCAGTAGCAGATAGGAAATAGCTTAAAGTGCCACATACTTCATCATCAATTCCGGCATATGGAGAGGGAGGATTGTCCTCAAGACTCCCAATGGACCTAAATGCGCCTGGATTACTTAAATTACTCTGCTCAGTAGCTAACCAACTGTCTGAACGACTTACATCAGATATTCTGATCTCATCAAAAATACCATCGAAATACCTGATTGCCCCAACCTGCTCAATAAATCCCCGTCCCATCTCGATGGGACTATTTTCCTGTAATTGTCTGGCAATCCAAGTAGTATCCTCTACAGTACCATTCACACCAATGGAATGCAACCACCCCCATCTCCCGGTGACATAATACCATGTGCCTGCAGTCCAACTGTTTGTCGTTGTTGTTTGACGGGGAAACAATCCATCATATTCTATATTAAAATAGATCTGACCATAGTCTGAATAGGATGCATTGTCCTGACCACATAAAATAAAATTGAAATAATTATCATCCGAGTTATACTTGCTCACAAGTGATTGTGACGTAGCACTGGCCGTATTGAAATTGCTGTCCAGGTTCATCCAAAAACTGAATGTGCCTTCATTGGCATCAATATCGGGTAGCTGAATATAGTCAGACACTCCATCTAATGCCAGGCCCCCACCTGCTATTCCGGTTGCTGTAGTCGGACCAAAATCAACACCATCATTTCCATTTGATGTGGCATCATCTATATCCGCATTGGTATGCCAGACTCCCAGATAGTTTGCATTCCATGTATTCTCAGGATTTGGATATGCCGTGGCAACTGGATTCCCGAAGTAGAGATAGATAACCGTATTGGTAGTTGCTGAAAGAGATGGAATCCTAACCCATGCCACCAGGTTGCCATT
>QMMS01000307.1 GCA_003647375.1 Deltaproteobacteria bacterium | reverse complement strand
CCAGGGACTGTGAATCCGCACTGCCGGATACCGGCAAGCCGATTACATTGGCGCCCTGCTCGCGCTTGTCGGCGGTTTCTTCATCCACAATAATTGCCATCGATTATCTGCCTATTGAAAGTAAAAGTAATTTTAACTGGAATTTCCCATATAACATCGTATATCTTAGCTCGCTTGCGCCACTGAGCCTCTTTTCTGATAGAATATCACATTACTGGCAACAATTCAAGGTTTCCAGCAATACTTGGCATTAACCATACCCAATGCCCGCCGGCTTCAATCGATGGATAGGCTATGCGATGCTGATGGATATGCCCGCGAGGGAGGGAGGTGTCCGACCGAATCGAGAGGATGGGTGTTGGGATGTGTGAGGGCAGTGGAGTTACCCCGAAAAAATCAAAGTCTTTTTTGAGGCAAAACTGCAAGTACCTGCAAACAAAGCGGTTACAAAAGAAAATATCAATTAACGGGGTTCGACCCCTTAAGTTACCCCTGTCCCTGAGTTAATCACTTGCTGGGATGCGAAACCACCCAGATATTGCGGTACTGCAGAGCGTTGATGTGATCCTGCAGGCCTATGGATACTCCATCGTTACCGGTGTATGACATGGGGAATTTATAGTGTATTCTGTGGCCGTTAAGGTAAACTGTCACCAGTGCTTTTGTTTTTTTGTCGTTCTTATCCGGAAGCTGAATTTCTACATCGTATGTTTGCCACTGCAATGGCGGTGCAGCGGCGTTTCTCTTTGGCGGTTCATGTTTATAGAATGCGCCGCATTCGTTCCAGTAACCCGGCGTTCCATAGCAGTTTAGAATTTGGACCTCGCCAATGCCATGAAAGAATAGCCCGCTGTTGCCGCGTCCCTGCCCGCGCTTACCCGGTTCTACCGCATACCTGAACTCCATATGAAATTTCAACGAATCAAATTTCTCTTTGGTAACAATATCACCGCCAAGTCCCTTCTTTTGGTTTTGTTTATTGTCCCAGAACAATGAAACGGTCTGCATCGTCCCGCTCTTAAGAAGCGACCAGGTGACCTTTCTACCGTCATTGTGTTGCCATGCATCGAAACTGGTACCGTCAAACAACACCGCAGCTCCTTTGGGCGGCTTTTGTCCAAGCGTCGGTGAAAGACGCTCAACTTTTTTCAGTTCAATGCCAACATCTTTGCCGTGCAGCCGTCCGGTGCCTTTGCAGGTGCCATTGGCAAAAGTACACTTCCAGCCTGCCTGATCGATGACGATCATATTATCTTTGACATTGGCCTTAACTTCCAGGTAAGGCACGGAACGGACGTTAAGCTTTGGCAGGATTCGGACAAGGTACTGTTTTTGAGTCAAACAAACCAACTGAGCAGCTAACTCGGGGTTATGTTTCTCATGGCCTGCATGCGGATCGATCCATTTTCCCTCCCAGTCACCCATAAGCGGAAAGTCAGCGGAGTTCTCAAAGACAGGTTTATATTCGCCGGCGCCGACGGCAGCTGCACAAAGCGTCAACAGAAGAAAGATCGCAAAGATATTACGAATAGCACTAAGTCTCATATTGTTTGGCATTTCTATCGTCCCTCTGGAAAAAAGTAAAGCTTTACCCATTCTGTTTCCTTTGCGTTTTATCTGGGAGCTTGCGCTCCCACGATTTCAATTAAAGTTGCCATCCATTTCATTCTATATCTCCTTACAACGAACGCCGCATCAACTTAACCGGTCCTAACAGGCCAGAAGGAATCAGTTTCGATTCGGCATCATACCTCTCTTTATTGGTTCGTGTTCGTCTCTGTTTTTCAGGCAGGCCGGCATCGCCGACGATACGATTGGCCCACACGTTTACCACCTCGACCTCAAGTTTGTTAGTGCCCTGTTTAAGCGTCCGACTCACATCAACCTGCCATGGCGCACACCAGACAACACCCAGGTCAATTCCGTTAAGGCGGACCGAAGCGGTCGCGTTCACCACCCCGAGATCAATCACAAGGGAACCAGCATCTTTCTCCACCGTCTCAACCTCAAACTCCGTGTGGTAGGTTGCTGTGCCGCTAAAGAATTTCACCGCAGGCACCGGATGCTGCGTCCAATCGCTCAACTCATTAAAAACAAATAATCCCTTAGCTTGGTCACCGGTAAGTTTATCGGTGGGATAGAACCAGGCCGGGTCGAATTGAACAGCAAACGGGCCTTTGATATTTTTTACAGCCTCCAATTCGGGCATATTGCGGCCCTTGCGTGAATTGCTGACCGGCTTTCTGAACACGATGAACATTGAACCATGAGGCTCAAAGCCGAGAGGGATTGTGGTCTGACCGTCCTTTTCCACAAACTCGGGAAGTTCGCGCATGGTACCGGAGACCGGATCCCAGAGCTCAGGTTGCCGTCCTTTCTGGCGGAAGGATATGTTTAGCTGCTCGGGCTGATCCCGGCGATTTGCCAGAAAATAGAACTCTTCGTCTGCGGTTGCCCGGTGAATAAAGTCGATGGAGACCCCGGACCCGCCAGATATGCTCATATCGGTTTCCACGCCATCCGCCTGAAGAATCTGCCGCGGGCTTGTTCCGTGAAAAACACGTCCTTTTCCAACGGGGTTCATGGTTGTGGACTTCCCGTCGATGCCGCCCCAGAGGTCTCCAGCTATACGGCGCACGGTCTTGTCGCACCGGGGATAGTTTTTGAGTCCCGGGTCTGATTGCGGCCTCGGTCCGACAATCGTTGCTCCCGCGTTAACCAACCGCGCGATTTTTTCGATCACCTCGACCGGCATCCGCGTGCTGTCCGGCAATACCAAGAGGCGATAACTCATGCCGTCCGGCAATACGAGCCGACCGTCCTTCACAGAAAGACGGGTCAAAAGCACTTCTGCGTTGCACACATCATAGCTATACCCTTCCCCCAGTCCTTTTGGCGTATGCTTCACAGCAACCAGATTAGGCGCCCAGTCCCCGTTATAATAAAGAACATCGGCCACAAAAAGGCCGCTTTGCAGCAGGGCCTGGCAGTGATTGACATAGTCCAGGAAGGGGCCCGTGGCCTGATCCCACCACGTGACATTCGGGTTAAAGTGCGTACCCGCTCTGTATTCAAATCCGGGTTTTCCATAATCGGGTCGCTGACAGGTTGCGGTATGAAACACAAAGTAATTAATCCCCTCGCAAAAGGCCTTATCCCCAACGGGCTTCAGATCTTGAGGACTCACTTGCCAGTTGATGCCAAATGAGGTGAACGCTTCCGCGGAGACGTATTTTTTACCGTACACGTGCGCTGCGGTCGCTACCATTTTTCCAACCTGATTTTGGTTATCAATTCTAAAATGATCGCTTTGCCAGAACTCCCCTTGAGGGTAATCAACACGCCCCAAGTTCTTTAAACCGTCCATACACATGGTCCCCGACCAACTTGGCCCGGCAGCTTCAGCACGACTTTTGATATTATTGGCGTGGCAGAGCTCAGAGAATCTTCCGTAGTGTTCATCGGCCATACAGTCGGCAACGGTCTTGCGGTAGTCATGAAGAAAGCGGTCAGAAATTTCGGCGCTCCCGACAACCCAGCCCTTAAGAACCGGAAGATAAGGAACAGGATCATAGTGCCGATACTCCTTAAACCGCTTGATGAAGTTGGCGGTCCAGTTCGGATAACCACATTCGAAACTGTCAGAAGCAAAAGCCGTCAGCGTTGTGCCGGCCAATGGCCCGGCCTCTTGGATGAAGGTTTTTCCCACTTCCTCCCACATCAACTCAACACCGGCACGATCCAGAAAGTCGTTTTCAAGCCCACGCATACCAGGAGCAGGCACGGAAAGCAGTGCGCCAGTCATACGATGTCCAGTGCGCACCACAACCCAGTCACCCGCAGGAACCTTCCAGTCGAGAGTGCCATCCGGCGCCAGCCGATCCGTCAGATCAATCACTTCTTTGGGATTCACCAAATACGTATCGTTCGTGGAGGATTCCCAAGGTTGAAGCGACCATGACATCATCGTTTCAGCACGCAAATCAGCAGTGGCATCCAAGCGGTTGCTCTTGGCTGCAAGATCCTTTCGTTTGTTGGGGCCCTTGCTTCCAGGGAATTCGCTGCGAAAGGCAACTACGGCGCTATCGCGGTAATCGAGCTGATCAAGGGGCATGTTAATGTATGAGGGAACATGGCCAATAGGCTTTGAATCGTAGCCGTCCTTTGCTCCCGGCAGCGGTAGTTTTCCAGAAAATCTTTGCGGACCTTTGAGCATCATCTGCGACTGTAAAAACCAACGCCCCGATTTTTCTTTTGTAATCCAGGGCCCGCCCATATTCCATCCCGGAGCAATATTAACGTCCACCTTTAGTCCGACTCTATTCGCCTCCTGCAGGGCAAATTTATAGAGACCAATCCACTCAGGAGAAAGGAATTCGGGCCCCTCAAAAGGAAAAGGAACAGCAGAACAATCTCCCGAACAAACCAGCAAAACAGCGCCGAGTCCTTTGGCTTTAAATTGTTCCAGATCTCTGGTAATCGCCTCCCGGGTTACGTCGCCATTTAACCACCACCAGTATCCTGAAGGTTTTCCCGCATCCGGAGGATTAAGAAATACCTGTTCCAGGCTGGTGTTCGACGGCGAACACCCAGCCAAACTTACGCTCAACCCCATCAGCAAGGAGAATACAACTCTTAATAAATTAAATTCCAATTTTTTCCTTCTGTTGTGTTTGATACAATTCACTCGGAATGCTCCATACCTAGGTTTTTTTAAAGCTCCCAACCCTTTCGAGGTTGTGGCCAGCTCATGTATTTCGCCGCTTCGTCGTCACCAATGATAGTCCTTTTGACCGGGTCGATCTTCAGGTCACGGTTTACTCTCATGGCAATAAGGCCCCACATCATAGTCTCGGTAAGCCTTCCGCCATAAGCAAAGTTGGACCTGCATTTTTCCTGCCCCTTACAAGCAAGCAGCCAGTTATTAAAATGGTTGCTCTGTGAGAACTGAATTTTCGGCAGAGCCCCGGCCTTATTCATTTCTCTGTGCTGCGTTAAAGGAACGATTCTTGGCGGGCCTGCATGAGTACCTGTCATAAGCGTCGCCTTGCTGCCAACAATAATGGTACCTCCCGAATCATTGCCCATCTTGAGTTTGGGGTCCATGCTTTCAGGACGCTCCGGCTGGAACTTATTACCGTCATACCATTTCAATATAATCTTGCCGCGTTTTTCAGTAGCAGGGAAAGTATATGTTAATTTAACGCTCTCGGGGAATGACAGTTTGCTCGGACCGGTACTTTCGATCTTTACTTCGCTCGGACAGTCGAGCCCGAGAGCATCATATGGAGCATCCATATTATGACACGCCCAGTCACCGATCGAACCGTTACCAAACTCGTTCCAGCCCCGCCAACTGGCCGGACAATATGCCCTGTTGTAATCGACTTTAGCGGCAGGTCCAAGCCACATATCCCAGTCAAGTGTACTCGGAACCGGCTGGGTTACAGGACGTTTGATACCGCCGCGACCCCAGACAGGCGTGCACCACGCTCTGACTTCCGTAATATCGCCAAGAACGCCTTCGTCGACCCATTTGCGAACCATCGCGATACCCATACCGGAATGACCCTGGTTGCCCATCTGACATGCAAGGCCGTATTTTTTCTCTGCGGCGATAAGATCGCGAACTTCCGAGATATTG
>QMMS01000306.1 GCA_003647375.1 Deltaproteobacteria bacterium | reverse complement strand
GTTCAAACTTGTCACCCGAAGTTGCGATTACCTCACCAGGAGATGGTTCCGGGTTTATCGAAGGGGATCCGGTCAGGTTTGACGGAACGGCTGAAGATACGGAGAACGGTGATCTGGCCACCTCGCTGACATGGACCTCGAACCTTGACGGGCCGATCGGAGCGGGCGGTTCATTCGCGATAAACTCGCTTTCACTCGGCACACACACCATCACGGCAACCGTGACCGATAAGGGTTTTTCTGGTAACGATTCGATTTCCATTACAATAGCTGGCTTGCCTTCCGGCAGTATTTGGATTGAAGCAGAAAGCGGATTGTTGAACAACACCATGCTGGTAGAGCAGGACCTTGATGCTTCCGGAGGTGCTTATGTTCTGGCAGCCAGGGGAGCAGATGGTTCCGTAGAATACACTTTCCAGATAACTGAATCCGGAGATTATGTTGTGTGGGGCCGCGTGATCGCCCAAGACAGCAGCAGTAACTCATTCTACGTTGCCATGGACAACGGCGACGAGCACTTGTGGTCAATGCAGCGATCAGAGGACTGGCTGTGGGATATGGTAAGCAATCGCTCGGGGCCGGACCCCTCCGTATTTTATCTGGAACAGGGATTTCACACGCTAAGAATCAGTAAGAGAGAAAACAATGCCCAGATCGATAGAATTCTGATCACGAACGACTTGAATTTCTTGCCATAGCAACATGCTCTAAAAAATGTTGGCTTGACATATGGAATAGATACCCCCTGCTGAAGTCGGGAGTATCTATTCTTTAACGCAACATCTCACCTCAATCGTACCCTCACCTTTTGATATCCTTGAAACAGCCTGTGCCTATCCGAACCCCCATTCTAGTATTTGCTTACGAATCATAGAAATGATTTTTGGGGGTAGCAAAGGGAATGTGACGGTACTTATGACGGTATCTGGTTTGGACTGATGAATATCTTTGATAGTGGTAGGTAAGCAAATAGTCTTTGTTTGAAGACACTGGTTATGTGGGCTCCTGGGGTTTCTCCATTTGTTGTTGGTTGGCGGCTGCCGCGGCAGCCCCGGCTTTCATCAGTTTTTCTCTGGTTTCTTGGTCGATCGCCTTGCTGCTGTCTTCCGGAAAGTCCACGATAAATTTGCGGTGAGCATAATGGATGCCCTTGTCGTTGAGTGCTGCGGTTATGCGGCTGTAGGCTTCACGCCGGATGACAAAGTGGGTCCCGGGTTTTGAAGTGAATTTGGCCCGTATTGTAAGGACCGAATCTCCCACCTCCCGTATTCCCTGTGATTTTAGCTGTTTGATGAAGTTGTTACCAAACTCGGGATCTTTTAACATCTCCTTGCCGACCCCCTTGATCACCTTACGCACCATATCGACATTGGTGTCGTACGGAAACTGCAGGTTAAACTTTACGACGATACCTCCGCGCATAAAGTTGGTGATCGCACCTAGGTCGCTATAAGGGATAATCTGTAACATACCCCGGTGGTGGCGCAGCATGACGTTTCTCAAAGTTATCTTCTCCACAATCCCTTTGATGCTTTGGGTTTCGATGTACTCCCCGACTCGGAAAGCGTCATCGATGAGGAAAAAGAATCCTGAGAGCAGATCGCTCACCAGCTTCTGTGCTCCAAATCCGATGGCAATACCCATTACTCCGGCACCTGCAAGTAACGGCGCGATATTCACTCCCAGTGAGGAAAGCGTGAACAGCACAAGCATCACCAACATCACGATCCCCAAAAATTTGCGGACGATGGGAAGCAACGTCTGGCTACGATCGAGCATCTGTCCGTCACCCTATTCACCTTCACCATTGTCGACGTCTTCACCGGCTGAATCTTCCTTTCTATTCAGAACACTGCTGATTGACTTGTTGATGAGCTGCCAGAGAAAGAAAAAAATTATGAAGAGAAAGCTCGCTTTCCTTATGCTGGAGATTATTGCCGGAGTATGGCCAAATTGAATGCCCCAGAGATGCAGCACCCACAGTAGGAGGAACCCGATCAGTAGCAATCGGCTGATGATACGCAAATAGGAAAACAAAAGGCCGGGTTCATGATCGTCACCGGTGATATGGTCTTCAGCCTGAGTGACCTCATCATCATCGGATAGCGAATGCCCGACGAATTCAAACAACCAACCAATCAAGTTGTCAATTACCAGATAAACTGGGATTATCAGGAGGCTTATGGAAAAGGCAAATGTAGGTTTGTATTCGGACAGTATGAGAGTGCCGGCCCAGATCAGCCAAATGAAAAACAGGTAAGATGTCAATATCAGAAGCCAGATATGTGAGGCAGGCCGCACGGTTGCCTGATAATTCCTCTCTGCTGAAAAACTATTTAGAACTCTGCGTGTGATTGTTTCTCTATTCAGATAAAAGACGACTCCGGTGATGACAATAAAGGTTGTGCCAAAGAACAATTCTATCAGGAGCAGGCTATTCCCTTTCAGACCGCCGTATTTCATTAGGTGGGTAGTCATGACACCCACGATCAGCACTGAAATAAATATAGTTATACTGCGAAAGGTACTTTCCGCTGCTTCGTTATTCAAGGAGAGCAGCAAGGACAAAAACCGATGCCAAGAGGCCCAGCATCTCGATGATACCAGGGAAGCCACTTAGTGTTGTCAAATGATTAAGTGCGATTTTTACATCGTGAAACAACCGTATCTTGTTTATATTGAGAATAGACAACCGCCAATAAGCTTGGATCGTAAAGTTCTCGATCATTACCTGCAGATCAGCCAGAGATTTCGTTGATAAGGAAGAGGATTGCGGAGTTTCCTCGTTATCTAATAGAGTACTCGGGCCTGGAGTAGTAGTAGCTGGGAAGCTTACACCACTCTCCTCGACCTGGTTTGTTGCAGCAGGTGCTGTTTGAGGAACAGACGTTGAAACGGCTAATGCCGGGGAGCAAATGGCTAAATGAAAGGTGAACCAGAAACCTAAAAGGACTATTGTAATTGGGAAGAAACCCTTTGTCTTCACTCCGCCTCCTACAGAATTTGAGTTATCGAATTCTAATTATTGACAGCCTGCCAGGGCAATCGTAATTCTATCCAACACCGAAGAACCACGTATTTAAAGGGAATGGAGCAGGCAGTGGAGCTGATTATGTAGACCCCAATGTTGTTTACCCTACGGGAAAGGCCGGAGGACATCAGATCCTTGCCTGCCACGCCACAGGCGTGGTTGTCAAGGGTTCGCGGTAAACGACTACAGCTTCACCCTCGACGCCTTGGCTCTGAAGCCCTCCGGCTTTTGCAACGTTGGGGTAAAAGCAGATCATGCTTCGCGATTTGATTTGTTTCTGTCGCGTATCCTGGTGACAAGCTTTTTGAATTTTATTCTTATGACAAAGATCAAAACAAACACAAGGATGATAAAAACAATGTTGAAAAGCGGAATATGGGTATAATTCCGATCAACCTGCTTTAAATCCAACACATTCGGGAACATCGAAAAGAGCGTAAACCGCCAGCCATAGTATTTGACCAGCACCCACGGTTTACTTTGGTCTGTAGCAAAAGCCTGTGCTTCGGCTGTGAGATCGGCACTGTCAAATTTGAAATAAGGCGGCCATCCCCATCCGGTGTCTTGGTTTAAAAACACCATGGGTTTATCCTTGCGGGACACCGAGTTGATAAATCGGACGTCTTTCGTGAGTGCTTCGATCTTTTTTTGCTCATCTGTTTCGTTCTCTACTACTTTGATATCTTTGGGCTTGTCCACGCGTTTGATATCAGTGCCTGAGATCTGAACTACAGCCGTACGCGGCAGATTATAGTGAAAAAACAAAGCAATAACGACAATCAAAACAATTCCAATTCCAATCTTGATTTTTTTTGTGGTTTTCATGTTAGTTTTTTTCTCCGGCTGCACAAAATTATTTAATTTTTCATCATTTCCTAATGCGGATCAATTCTATGGGATCCAACACTACAGTAGCGATTACAGGCTCATAAAGCATATGCTCCCACATAGAGTTTGCAACGTGCATGCCAATACTACTGTATTGTATATATGGCTGTTGTTTAGAAGAAACGGTCTTGAGCATATGTCTCATAAAAGATTAATTGATACACTTGTGTCTCATCTCACAAAAACAGTATCAATACCTTATTACGAGAAAAAACAACAACGGCCAGGACGCGAGTAAGCATATCCGAAAAAACACGCTCATACGAAGCGTTGGATATACAATAGAATCATATTGGCATAGACTTTGCAAATACTTTAAAATAATTGTGTTAAAGAACGTTTGATGTATGCAGAACAGATTATATCCAGGGTATCCCAAATAGCTGGAGTGGTACGGTTACCCCCACCAAGGACGGTTACAGTTTTGATCCGAAATCCCGGAGCTACAGCAACGTAACCAGCAATCTATCGAACCAGAATTTTATCGGACGCTAAAATTTGTTGACGGCATGAAAGGAGATGATGATTTAATTGAAAATGGAATAATTATTGACTTGGGCGGACCAGGTGTTAAGTCTATTATACCCTCTGAATTTGATTCTAAGTCGGATGGCAGTGGTGTTGATAACTATGGCTGTTTTGTTGGGTGTCTGTTTTAGTATTTAATGAAAACCAATAATAAATATTGAACCAGAAAAATTAACCGCAATCATAAAAAGGAGAAAAACATTGAGAAGAATAAGAAGAATAGTAAAACCGGGTAGCCTTTTTCTGGCAATTCTCATGATAACTGTTTTTACGCCCTATCAGACAGTCTTGGCAAAAATGATTTCAACTGAGACAGTAATTGAGGCCGGCAAAGCACATGAAGCCCGCATGTATGTCAATAGTGTTTTAGCGCGTGAGGATGTAATGGCTTCTCTACTATCCCAAGGGATAGATATGACAGAAGCAAAAGCGCGCGTCGACAATTTAACCGACTCGGAAATAGTCAGTCTGGCTGATCAGATCGAAACAGCTCCTGCAGGTGGAGGTGCCATAGGAATCATAGTAGGTGCCGCAGTGGTTGTATTTATTGTTTTAGTGGTTACTGATGTTTTAGGCTATACAGATATTTTCCCTTTCATTAAAAAGTGATTTCAGGGTCAAGGCGTCTAAGAGTGAAGTTGTATTTATCCCAAGATTGAAAATACCGCAGCCGCCTACTTGACAAATACCACTCAGTGGTATATCTTTAATTTAAGATTTGATATTAATAAACCTTCAAGTCTCCTCCTATTTATGGTTCCGGTAATAAACAACCGGGACCATTTTTATTCCCAAGTTTTGACATATCCTATCCCGGAAATTTCACGAACCTGATCGTCTCTGGCGCAGATTGAGTTTGCGAAATCCCGTTTGCGGGTGCATTTCAGCCTGAAGTCGTAGTCATTTACTGGGAAGGCTGAAGGGTGAAAGTTAAATGACCCCTATAGTTGCATAAACAACATGGCAAAGCATAGATAATGAGTTGTTATTATATGCAATATCATAGGGATAGCGCTATTGCCTGGATATTCCCCCAGGTGAATTCTTCCGACTTCGCTCTCCGAGCTACGTCGGGACAAGAAGGATGGTGTCTTTTTTGCCATGTTGTTTACCCTTGCGGGAAAGCCGGAGAACTTCAGATCCTACGTTGCTGAGGGTTCGAAGTAAAAAACTACGACTTCACCCTCAGGCGCCTTGACTCT
>QMMS01000305.1 GCA_003647375.1 Deltaproteobacteria bacterium | reverse complement strand
CCCCGGAGGTCGCCGACATCCTGCGTCATCATCTTAATGACTATAAAGCCAAATATCCTTTATGGCCGGAACATCGTAAAATCGTAACCGACCTTTTGAACTGCCGCACAGCCCGTCTGGGCGGCCATATCGAACGCTGTGATAATTGTGGCTTGGTACGCATCACGTATCATTCTTGCCGTAATCGTCACTGTCCCAAATGCCAGCACATGCCACGCGAAAGATGGCTGGAAAAACGCAAAGACGAGATCCTACCGACCAGCTACTTCCATGTGGTCTTCACTTTGCCGCACGAGTTGAACACTGTCATCTTAAACAACAAAAAGGTGATGTTCAATATCCTTTTTAAAGCCGCAGCCAGAACCCTTCTGACATTCGGCAGCAATGAACTCAACGGCAATTTAGGTTTTTTGACCGTCTTACACACCTGGGATCAAAAGCTAAACGCCCATGTTCATCTGCACTGCCTGGTGGCTGGTGGTGTTATGTCAACGGGTAAAAAACGGTGGCTTCCGGTAAAAAACGATTACCTCTTTAACGAAGAAGCATTGTCACGGGTTTTTCGTGGCAAATTCATGGAGCGCTTAAAGCATGCCCGCAAAACCGGTGAGTTCAAATTTGTCGGGCGATCCTATGGCGAGTTCAAGAGCATGCTGTATGTCAAAAACTGGGTGGTCAGTGTGCGTGATCCGGTCAAACGCCCGGAACATGTGCTTGAGTATCTGGCACGCTATACCCATCGGGTGGCCATTGCTAACAGTCGTATTAAAAAACTTGAAAACGGCATGGTCTCCTTCACCATTAAGAACCGAAAGAAAAAGAGGACCGAAACAATCACCATCACAGCGGTGGAGTTTATCCGGCGCTTCCTTTTACACAGTCTCCCAAAAGGCTTTGTCAGAATCCGGCACTACGGCTTTATGGCCAACCGCAACCGAAATGAAAATTTAGACGCCATCAGGCAGTTGATCGGCGTATCTGCTCCTTTAAAAAAAGAAGTGGCCACCCTTGAGGAAATGATGCTTCAGCTTACGGGAACAGACATTACCACCTGTCCTTGCTGTACCAAAGGAAAAATGCAGTTTTTTGCGGAGATCCCAAAAAGCCGGGCAGGACCACCGACTCAACTTGCTTGTTTGTTGACCTAACCGGTTAAATCGATATCTTGTTCTAAACAACAGTAGGAGAGGTTCGCCCTGAGCCGGAATAAAACCTGAAAATGGTAGCTGCTCAGAAGACGTCAGAGTTAATATGGCAAAATATGTATCCTGGTATAGAGTAAATCGTGCCTTTGAAAAGAGCCAATCTGACACATGGCAATGGTTCCATCCTTCCAGATTGAAATACAATACCCATATAGCTCTATCATGCAAGATCGTCGCGAAGCGGCTTCGCACATCTCTGTTTTATCAATAATCCCTCATTCATTATCTTCATCTGAAAATCGAGTTGAAACGCACAGGGTAAACTTGAAACCCGAGATACGTCTGCGCCGGGACTATGGATAAAACACTAAATAGCTATCACACATTTTGAGACAATGAGAATCTCTGTGCTCACCAGAACATATCAAATGTTCATGGTAATCTGCATGAGTGACCATATCTCAAGTATTAAATGATGCACTTTATTTATCACAAATAGGAGGTTGGATTCAATTCGCTGACGCTAATTATCCGATTAAAGCCCCTGAATTGCTCTTCTTGTAATGGACCGAAAGGGAATTGATCCCGGGCCAGTGAATAAATCGTCTGACTGACCTTGATGTTGCCCGGCGTACAGGAACTTTCCAGACGACTGGCAAGATTAACACCGCGCCCTACAGCTGTATATTCCATTAAATTTCTCGAGCCAAAATTTCCGACGGTGACGAAGTCCTGGTGTATCCCTATTCTTGAACGCATGACATAATCTATACCCTGCTTTTCCAATGCATCGGATAACTGCCCTACTTTTTTTTGCATTGCAATACCCAGATGAATCGCCTTGATCGCCTGTTCAGAGCTCTCCATGGCTATTGGTGCGCCGAAAAACACCATGATCCCATCTCCTATGATTTGAATGGTGGTGGCATCATGCTGTTCGATTATTTGCGCCATCTCACTCAGATATTCGTTTAATAAGGCGGTTGCTTTCTCTACTTCAAGCCGGTCTGTCATTTCGGTAAAATTGCACAAATCACTAAAGAGTATGGTAATGTTGCGACGTTCTGTGATCATCTCCTCGGTATGCTCAGTAGATAGAATGCGCTGCAACAGATTACCCGAAAAATAGTGACTCAGACGTTTGGTTTTAATCAATTCTTCAATCTGATCCTTAAGCTTTTTTTCCAATGCGCTGTTGAGTTCTACGAGTGCTTTTTCCTGTTGTTTCAAGGTAATAAGATTCTTCACTCTTGCCAGTAACTCTTTTGAGTTAAAAGGTTTCACCAAATAGTCATCTGCTCCCAGGTTGAGACCTTCAATCAGCATTTCATTGGAGGCTTTGGCGGTTAGAAATATAAGTGGAATATGTTGAGTGTCTCTATTGTCTTTCAAAATACGACAAAATTCATAACCATCCATTCCAGGCATCATGATGTCACTAATGATCAGATCAGGGTGGTGCTTTTTTACTTGCTGCAGCCCCTGGATGCCATCACAAGCAGAGAACACCTGGTAAGAAGTTAAAAGACAATTACTGACATACTGACGAATGTCTTTATTATCATCAACGACCAATACCCGTGGGAAACTGTTCGATTGATTCAGCAACTGTGTTTGTGACGACACAATAAAATCAGGCGCTGAATCAATACTCGCCAGTTCAACATGGGTGTTGCCCTGATAGTCGGGATCTTTTTCAATACTCGTATCTATCTTCTTGATATTCTGTACATGTGGAAGTAATACTTTGAACTCACTGCCAAATCCGGGCTCACTCTTTAGCTCGAGAGTTCCGTGATGCAGTTCCACAAGTTCCTTGACCAGTGAAAGCCCAATACCGGTTCCTTCATGCTCCCGTGTTGAAGAGCCATCAACCTGATAAAAACGATCAAATACTTTGTCTATATTGTCGATGGAAATACCGGCGCCATTATCTTTAACAGTGATCTCTGTATAGTCCAGTTCATCCTGATTGACATCCTTTACCGACAACTTGATGCGCCCATCTTGCGGTGTGAACTTAAACGCATTGGATAACAGGTTATTGATCACTTTATCCATTTTTTCCTTATCATACTGAGCATTCAACGTACCGCCTTTACTATCAAATTCAAAACTAATTCGCTTTCTTTCCGCAAAGGGAATAAAAGACTGGTGCACAGTTTTTAAATAATGGCGGATATCATGATTGCTCAATTTGAGCTGCATTTCCCCGGATTCAAGTTTGCTGATATCGAGTAACTGGTTGATCAATCTCAGCAATCGGCGACTATTGCGTAACATGACCTGCAACTGATGAGTGAGTTTATCACCTAAATTGCCATACTCACCATTTAATGCATCTTCTAATGGTCCCAGAGTCAAGGCCAGGGGTGTTCTAAATTCATGAGAGATATTGGCAAAGAAACGATTCTTAATCTGATCCAATTCCATCAACTTTTTGGCCTGATCCCTGATCACCCTGAGAATCCGGGAATTTTCGGTCACGTAATATTGCACACTCATAAATACGATGGAAAAAGCGATACAAATGTTTAACACAAAAAATGCATCGATGACGGTTTCAGGTAAGGGGGTAACATGGATTGAAAAGGTGGATTCAAGTAAGCCGGAAACAACTGTCATGCCAAGGTAAGCCAGAAGCCAGTAATTTGCAGGACGAACTCCGTGAAACATTAACGCACTAATAGGGGCCAGCATGGCCCAAACCTGGACCGCACTGCCGTATCGAAATCCCCCAAGGCTGGCCTGTAATAAAAAAGGTAACCACAGAATAAGGAAAATCTGGCTGAATCGAAAGATGCTGTAGTTTTTTGTACGAAAGAATATTGCTATGCTCAAAGTTGAAAATATAGCGTAACTACCGGGAATGGATGCAGACAGAGGTTTATGAAAAAAATAGTAGGCCAATGACCAGAATATACAGCTTATACTTATGGCAGTCGGAATGACCACCAAGATGGCTTTTTGCAGGCGTAACTCAGGAGTATCACTATCCTTGCATCCAGCATAGGCAAATCGAACAAAGCATTTTCTCAGCATGTTTGCTCCTTTGATTTATATAGATGAGGATATTTAGGAAGGTATTTTTTGTCAATAAAAGTATCATAAACAGATAAAAAATCGGCAAGATTCGCGCCGATCCTCTATACAGACGAGAAATGCAATTATTGCCAGATAAGGATTTGTTGAGTGGGATCAGAAGAAATTAAAACCGTTAGATTCAATATTGATGATATCACAATATGAATCCGAGTAACGAGTCGAGTAGCCCAGGGGAATTTCACCCCCAGGCCCTCTCAGAACGGTACGTGACGATCTCCCGTCATACCGCTCCTGCCAGCCATTCTCTTGAAACCTCACAGTCTCAAGTCTACGCAGAAAGAAATTCGGTTCCTCCCAGTTACCTGGTTGACCTTCACTTACTACGAGCTGGCTCATCCCCTTCGCTCCGGTCCCATTACAGGACCTTCAACACTAATACAGGATGATCCGCCCCCGTGCTTCGCATCGGTACTCTAACGCTCATGGGTCCTCCACTTGCGTTTCTCCCTTAACATCGAAGCGACAGGTTCCCAAGTTCCACGCAAAAGCCTAACTCAGATTCACGCCACCTTTACGCCGGAGGCCGCTTAGGCAATATACAGGCTCCCCCTAAGCTTATCCTGAACCCCATATAAAAGCTCAGTTTTGGCCTCGTCCATTGTCTTTCGACGCTTCATCGAATGGTTCGCTTGCGCTCATCTCTCTGAGCCACACTTGCCACGATCCAATGCCGTGACTTTTCCTAAACGCTCACCACCCTGGCTCTTTACCAACGCAGCTTTAGGTAGTTTGAAGCCTGCTCCTGCAAGCCGGCTCCGAGGGGCCAAACAACCCTCATCTTTTGCACAGTTACACACACTTTATACCAAAGTGCGCTCTTGGCACACTACATGGAGACAAGTGCAACTATCCGATAATCTGTAAAATTATCAGATACCATCTGGTCATCCCCAGGGTACCACGGAGGGGCCTATAAATGCAAGATTTGGCCTGTTGTGATTATTTTCGCACACTGGTAAGATTTCAGGGGTCTAATAACCTTGTTTTTGTTGGAGCTACCTGCAACCCACCAAAAAAAGGCAGGGCCATTTCTGACGAGCCGATCGCTTAACGTGTTGAAACTCGGTAACATTTACTATTTTATCATGTAATATTAGCGAGTTTCCGGCAAAACAACCTCTACCCGGTGTAGAAGATTTCTTTTAGAAAGTAAAGGACCGCCGATACTCAGTCGACGGTCCTTTTTTACTTTTCTTCAACACGTTAAGCGATCGGCTTGTCGCTTTTGACCCTGCCTTTTCTGTTCGGTTGAGCCATTTTCATGGAGTCGCCCGAACCTATATTATTGTCAGTATGTATTAGCTACATTTGTAATACACACCTTTAAGAGCACAATAAACTCTTACTTTTTAAATTTCCGCCTAAACCCTGCCAGACCATCAATCCAACACCGAAAAGAAGCATCGTGGTG
>QMMS01000304.1 GCA_003647375.1 Deltaproteobacteria bacterium | reverse complement strand
TATCGCGCCCAACTTCACTTCGGTTCGGTTCACCGGATATCCGGTCTTGCACTCCCACGCATGCTCGACCTCCTCCCCGCTGCCATATAGTTGGTTCGCTGTTCGCTACGTACATGGGTTCTGCCTCATGCTTCCTCCGGACGCCCCATTTCTGGAAACTGCCCTTGCCTTGTTGGCGTGGCCCTTCCGTCCGGTAACGGTGGGCGTTTTATGACTTCCGGCTAACACCGGAAGCTCGGATTGTGCACCATGCCAGGCGCACATGAACTACCCCGCAGCAGAGCTGCGAGGAATTCTTTTGATTAAAATTCCAAATAACCTTACCGCTAACACACTGAAAAAATCTGAAAATGGGAAAGAGCTTCATAGCATATCTAATATTGATGAATTATTTCAGGAGTTAAATAGTTGAACATTCATTATACGACTTTTAGAAAGAACCGTCTCTCACTCTGAGTTGTTTAATAAATGATAGGTGCCTGTCTCCTTACTCCGTACTCCCTTACTGTCTACTGAAATGACCACCGATCTCTGGTCACTGTTTCCTGCCCTAACTTCTGACTTCTGATCTCTGTAACAGTTCGATTCTGGGAAGCTGTGCAAAGGTTTTGTTGTGCACGCTCTGCACCAACGTTATTATATTTGATATTTTCAGATAATTGAGATAAATTAGAACGTGAGCTTGATGAACTAATGACCCCATTTACAGGTGTAATATGGAAAAAATTCTAAATATTCATATTGAGAAGCTGCCTGAGGGCATGTATCTGGCAACTTCGGATGATGTTCAAGGACTCGTGGCCCAGGGACGAACAGCCACTGAAGCTCTTGAGATTGCCCGTGATGTTGCCCGCAAGTTGATCGAGGCAAGGATGCAGCGTTCTGGAGACCTAAATCTTGCAAGGATTGCCGATTCATTTGACTATCCGTTGATTGTAAACGCCTGACATGGGACGGCTATCAGGTTTTAAATATCGCCGGATCGTCAAGCGCCTTAAAGCATTCGGCTTCGTGTTTGACCGCCAGGCGAGCGGAAGCCATGAGATCTGGTACAATGAGCAAACCAACCGCTATACCACCATCCCCAATCACCCCGGCGACATGCCTGAGGGAACATTGAGAGCTATTCTGAAACAAGCAGGTATCGAACTGGAAGATTTTTTGAGGTAGAAGTTTTTCATACAAAAACGATCCGCAACTGGAAAAGCGGATCAAAGAGTTGAACATCCGCATCTATAAGAGACAAGAGCAGACTTGACCCCATTATTATAGGTGCCAAATAATACGAAAATGTAAGGGAAATAATATTGCCCGCAGGGCGTGATGGTTTACCTGATCAGTTGCTCTGATCAGGTAAAAAAACAAATCCTTTGTGTCCTTCGTGCCTTAGTGGTTCAATTTTTGCTTTTACCCTTTACCCTTATCCCCCAGGACGCCAAGTACACGAAGTTGAAAAATTAACAGAACCGAATAATAAATGTGAAATATATCGATTGTCCGGTGTCTATCAGAGACAGAATAAATCCAATTAGTTCAGTAGGGTCCCGAGGTCTTCTGATCTCCGGCCACCAATTTCTGATCGCTGCATTTGATTTACGGATCGAATTTGGGAAGTTATGCGAAGGTTTCGCTGTGCACGCTCTGCACGAATGTCCCTGAACACGTGGGGATTATAGGATGTCCCGGTCTATTCAAGACGTCAAAATATAGTTGACAAAGGCACCAATATGACGTACATTATTTAGTATGTTTTATGACAATAATAGGAGTTTTTACTATGGATGCGGCAACTGACAAAAGAAACGAGCGGATCAACCTCCGTCTGAAGAGCAGCGCAAAGCATCTCATAGAACGTGCGGCTGGCTTTGAGGGCAAAACTATCAGTCATTTCATTCTGACCGGTGCCTTGGAACGTGCAGAGAAAACTGTTCAGGACCATGAGATGATGACTTTGAATGCGAAAAATTCCAGGGCTTTTTTCGATGCGTTGGCAGCGCCGTTACATTTTAATCGCAGATTGACCGTAGCTCTTGAAGAACATGATAAGCGCGTTGTCGGCAAATGACTGATTTTCAAAATCTGGTCATAGAGCCGCTTAACACCACTCATGATAGAGCTGCCTTCCACTGTGATGTAGAAGCGCTGGATCGCTATATTCATAAACAAGCTGGGCAAGATATCAAGCGCCGCATCAGTCGTATTTTTGTAGCGACGCTGCCGGATAACCCAAAGAAGGTGGTTGGTTATTACAGCCTTAGTACTTTATCCATTGAACTAAACCAATTGCCTGAAAAGCTTGCGCGGAAGTTGCCAAAGCATCCAGTTCCCGCCGCACTGATTGGCAGACTGGCGGTTAGCAAAACTGCTCAGGGATATGGGATTGGAAAAATGCTACTGGCTGATGCGATTAAGCGAACACTATCGGTCAGTGTCCAAATTGCAATCTATGCCATGGTTGTGGATGCC
Source organism: Deltaproteobacteria bacterium (assembly GCA_003647375.1). Next base: position 3,205 of record QMMS01000304.1, on the reverse strand, counting down.
ATTGACGACAAAGCCAAAGATTTTTATAAGCAGTTTGGATTTGCCCGTCTAAGCGATGATAGCCCAAGACTATTCCTGCCTTTAAAATCTATTGAATAGTGGATATTCGCCTATAACTTCATAAATTAACAGAACCGAATAATAAATATGAAGAATATCAATTGTCCGGTGCCTAACATAGAAAATATAAGTCCAATTAGCCAAAAATGTCCCCAACGCCTCTGTAAGAAAGCTCCTGTTAATGCCGGATTTCCATATCACCGCAAAAGCCCTGGATGACATTGAGAGCATACGCATTTTGCATGATAGTATGGATATGGAAAGCCATTTATAGGTTCATCACTGACCCTATCGGTCGATTCGATAAACCCCTCAACCCTTCAGGTATTTCCATGAAGCCATTTTCATCTATCGCACGTAACACACTAACAATTGGTACTAAAACTACACTTTGAGAATATTGTTGAGAAAGGTAATATAGGAAAAATACCGATTGCCTGTCAGGGCATGATGATTTACCTGATCGGTACTTGCCGAGGCGAAGCTCGAAGAGCGAAGACTGGTCCCCGATCAGGTAAAAAACAAAATCTTAGCGTCCTTTGTGTCTTGCGGTTCATTATTTTTTTTCATTTTTAACCGCCCGCTTCGCTTAAGACGCCAAGTACACAAAGAAAGATCTATTATCGAATCGGGGTGCCCTATTCGACAAACCACTCCACCCTTCGGGTACGTTCATCAACATTTACATCGGTTACCTTTTTAATGCTACCCATAAATATGACGCCACCCATATATGAAACAATAGATAAATGACAATGAAATGCAAATTACCCGAAGGGCATGATGGTTTACCTGATCAGTTGCCCTGATCAGGTAAAAATAAAATCTTAGCGTCCTTCGCGCCTTTGTGGTCCATTTTGTCTTTACTCTTTACTTTTATCCTAATCGCGACATCCTATTGCACATGAACGTCGAATACACAGCCAAATCCATCGTCCATTCATCCATGAAGCACTACTCCTAACCTACTTAAAAATCACTGGCCTCCAATTAGGTTTCCTGCTCAACTGGAACGTGATCTTGATGAAATATGGCATAAAGAGAATGATAAATAACATCGAGAGATGATAAATTATTGCCCGCCAGGGCATGATGGTTTGCCTGATCGATTACCCCGATCAGGTAAAAAAACAAATCTTAGCGTCCTTCGTGCCTTTGCGGTTCATTATTTCTTTTTCATTTTTTAACCACCCAGCCTGTCCCGTTCTCTTCGCGGGGCTTTGCTCAAGATTTATCCGGTGGAATAACGCTGAAAGCGTCCCTTGTAAAAAGGATTCCACTGGACGCCAAGTACACGAAGTTGAAAAATTAACAGAGTTGTTTTTGAAATGCTTGATCAGCTACTGACTGTTGAAAGCAAACCGAAAAGATCGGGTACGTGAAGGAAGAACAAGCCAAATACATCAAAAGCCAAGAACCAGGTGGCGCTCAGTTACCGACCTCCGACTTCAGATCTCTGACTTCCGATGTACAGTGCCTAGCAGAGAGAAAATAAGTCTAATTAGTCAAGGTCCCTGAAATCCCTATCATTGATAACCAAGTTCTTCTATGATAAAAGCGATCAAATGAAAAATAAAGATAGGATAAATTCAGTATCCCAACTTTCTGTGCCGATTTTTAAAAGAAATGGGGTCACATATGCTGCTATATTTGGATCTTTTGTAAGATCTGAAGAAAAGATAGAAAGCGACATCGATTTCTTGCTTGAATACAATGAAGGCGTGAGCATATTCGATGTTATTGGCTTAAAACGGGAACTTGAGGAGGCGTTAGGCCGGAAAGTGGATCTTGTCTCCCTGAAGTACTTGAATAGAAATATTCGGCAAAGGGTATTGAAAGAGCAGGTGCGGATATTATGAAAAAAGATCCATATGTCCTTATCGAACATATTCGAGAATCGATTACAGCAATCGAGAACTATACCCATGGTATGAAATTACCGCTATGAGAAACATCCTTATTCACGAGTATTTCGGCGTGGACCTTGATCAAGTTTGGAATACGATTAAAAAGGATATTCTTGAGTTAAAGAGAGAAATTGAAAAGATGTGACCACACACCTACACTGCAATGACAGGTGATTTGTTTATGGTTTTTCTCTGGAATTGTAAACTAAAAGCCTTCAAAAATGATCCGCAACTGGAAAATTGGATCAAAGAGTTGAACATCCGCATCTATAAGAGTCAAGAGCAGACTTGACCCTATCATTCGTATAAACCACAACGCAAGACGGAGGTATAAGATGAAAAATATAAAATATGTGGTCTATAGAGAAGGTGAATATTATGTATCGCAATGCCTTAATGTCGATGTCTCCAGTTTCGGAAAAACTATTGACGAGGCAATATCTGCTTTAAAAGAAGCAGTGTCCCTCTTTTTTGAGGATGAAAATGATAATAGTGAATATCATGTCATTGGAGAAACGCTTTTAGGGGAAGATGTTATCCATGCGTAGACTTTTGTCTTCCAAAGAAATAATTCGGATTTTAAAACAAAACGAATTCACCTTTGTTTCACAGAAGGGCAGCCATAAAAAGTTTAAAAAGGACAAACGCGTTGTAATTGTTCCAGACCCCAAAAAAGAGATACCCAGGGGCACGATTTCATCAATAATAAGGCAATCAGGCATTGATAAGGAAGACTTTAAAATCTGACATGTCCTTCGCGCCTTTGTGGTTTAATATTAGCTCTTTCCTTTAACCCTCACAAAGTTGAAAATTTACAGAACCGAATAATAAATGTGTAGAATATCGATTCTCGGTATCCAACAGAGAGAAAATAAGTCCAATTAGTCAAGGACGTCCCCGAGATCTCCTCAAGTTGAAAGGGGAGTGGATAGATTTTCGGGAATGCCATATTGAACATGATTGGTTACTGATTTATACTATAACGGATTTTGAACTCAGACCGGTTCGTCTCGGCACGCACTCTGAATTGTTTGAAAAATAGCTTCTGGCTCCTGATCTCCGGCCTCTATCCACCGAATGAACCGCCCAGCCTGTCCCGTGCTTTTTGCGGGGCTTCGCTCAAGATTTATCCGGTGGAATGACGCTGAAAGCGTCCCTTGTAAAGAGGATTCCACTGGACGCCAAGTACACAAAGAAAGATCCTTTATCGAATCGGAGTACCCGATTAGATAAACCAC
>QMMS01000303.1 GCA_003647375.1 Deltaproteobacteria bacterium | reverse complement strand
TCATTCGATATTGCCCTTCGACCTTGCTCAGGGCGGTGAGCCTGTCGAACCGTTTAGGATTTCGAATTTCGTGCTTCGGATTTAAGTAACTACCACCATCGGCATAGCCAAATATCTCTGACCTGGCCCAAAAGACCAGGTTTTAAATGACAGAATAAAATTATTTGGTGCCCTCTTCCTTGACCTCTTCCTTGACTTCTTCCTTGACCTCTTCAAAATCAGCATCCACAACATCATCGTCAGAAGCACCGGAAGCCTGATCTGAAGAACCTTCGGCACCGTCTCCACCCGGTTCCTGGGCCTGTGAGGCCTGCTGATACATTGCCTCGGCCAGCTTATGTGAGGTCTGTGTCAGCGACTCACTTAACCGTTTGATTTCGTCGGTATCCTCAGTTTCCATGGCTGTTTTCAGTGATGCGATGGCTGACTCCACATCGGTCTTGGTTGCATCCTCAACCTTGTCTCCCATCTCCTTGATGGACTTTTCTGTGGAGTAGATCAATGCGTCGGCATGGTTCCGGGCATCGACGAGTTCCCGCTTCTTCTTGTCGTCTTCGGCATGCAGTTCGGCATCCTTGACAAGTTTGTCGATCTCTTCCTGGGAAAGACCGCTGGAAGCCGTGATCTGTATGGACTGCTCCTTGCCGGTAGCTTGATCTTTAGCGGAGACATTCACAATACCATTGGCATCGATATCGAAGGACACTTCAATCTGCGGAATTCCCCGGGGTGCCGGAGGTATCCCCACCAGTTCAAAACGACCCAGAGTTTTGTTCCCCGCCGCCATTTCACGTTCACCCTGCATGACATGAATGGAGACTGCCGGTTGACTGTCGGCGGCTGTAGAAAATATTTGGCTTTTCTTTGTTGGAATCGTGGTATTCTTTTCGATAAGTCGAGTCATAACACCACCAAGGGTTTCAATCCCGAGCGAAAGGGGGGTTACATCCAGCAGCAGTACATCCTTGACATCCCCTTTAAGGACACCGCCCTGAATGGCAGCACCGATGGCAACCACCTCGTCAGGATTCACTCCCTTGTGGGGATCCTTACCGAATATCTTCTTTACACGATCCTGTACTGCCGGCATTCGGGTCATGCCGCCCACAAGAATGACCTCGTCGATTTCCTTAGGTGACAGATTGGCATCTTTCAGAGCTGTCCGACAGGGTCCTTCCAGTTTGTTGAGCAGGTCGGCAATGAGTGCCTCAAGCTTTGCTCGGGTAATCTTGATATTGAGATGCTTGGGACCACTGGCGTCAGCCGTGATAAAGGGCAGGTTGACATCCGTTTCCAGGGATGTCGACAATTCCATTTTCGCCTTCTCCGCTGCTTCCTTGAGACGTTGAAGTGCCATTTTATCGGCTCGAATATCGATACCCTGATCTTTTTTGAATTCGTTGGCAAAATAGTCAATGATGCGTAAATCAAAATCTTCACCGCCCAGATGGGTATCGCCGTTGGTGGATTTTACTTCGAAGACACCTTCACCGATTTCCAGAATCGAAACATCGAATGTACCACCACCCAGATCAAAAACAGCGATTTTTTCTTCTTTCCGTTTATCCAGTCCATATGCAAGTGATGCTGCTGTGGGCTCGTTGATAATTCGCAGAACATTGAGGCCCGCTATTTTTCCAGCATCCTTCGTCTCCTGGCGCTGGCTGTCATTGAAATATGCGGGGACGGTAACAACAGCATCGGTAACCGGTTCACCCAGGTATTCTTCGGCTGTTTTTTTGATATTGGCCAGTATGTACGATGACACTTCTGCCGGGCTGACAAGCTTACCCCTCAGGTTGATGCGAACTTCGCCGCTACTTGATTGTTCGATTTTGTACGGGAGTATCTTCATGTCGTTCTGAATTTCAGGCGACCCATAACTTCGTCCAATCAGCCGTTTCACGCCAAAAATCGTGTTTTCAGGATTGGTTATCGCCTGACGCTTTGCAATCTGTCCCACCAACCTTTCATTGCTCTCTGAAACAGCGACAATCGATGGTGTCGTCCGGCCGCCCTCCTGGTTCGTGATCACCTTGGCTTCACCGCCTTCCATAACCGCCACACAGGAGTTGGTGGTCCCGAGATCAATACCGATTATTTTTCCCATCTTGTTCTCCTCCTTACCTTAAATAGATTCAACTGTTTGTTTATATTATTTTATTATTTAATTGTTGTCATCGTTACCGGAACCCGCCGGCGATTTGGAAACAACGACCATGGCAGGTCTTAAAAGTCTGTCATGAATCATGTACCCCTTTTGAAGTTCATTGAGAACGACATTCTCGGGTTGATCGGTTGTTTCCTGTTGCATCATGGCCTGGTGATAGCAGGGATCAAATGGTTTACCGAGCGCTTCGATGGGGCATGCATGAAATTCCTTGAATATTTTGAGAAGTTCCTTGAGCGTCAAATCCAGACCCTCCGACAGCTGCCCTTCCTCATTGCTTCCATTCGAAGATTCAATGGCCCTTTCAAGATTATCGACAACACCCAGAAGTTCCTTGACCAGCGAAGCATTGGCATATTTTCTAAAATCCGCCATCTCCTTCCGGGTTCGTTTTTTGTAGTTTTCGAGCTCGGCCGAAGCCCGCAGGAAACGATCGTAGGCTTCCTTGGCTTCTGCTTCCGCCTTCTCGATCTTTTCTTCCGGCGTTTGCGGTGCAGTATCCTTGCGAGACTCATCGCCGGGTTCACCTTCCAATGGGGCTTGTTTCTGAATGTCAGGATCTTCTGTCTTGACGGTATCCTTGATCTCTTCGCTCTTTGTCATGAAGTCAATTTTCTCCTGGCTGTCATCTACCTGCTGGGCTGTTTTCCGTCATTGCCGCTTTCGGAGACTCTTACCGCAGGGTCTCCTCACCTGGGAAACAAGTAGATACCCGGGTCCAAAGGGCCCGGCACTGATTCAACCCTATAAGGGTTAATGTTAAACACATTCATCGTGTGATAAATTCTAAATCCGAATATCGAAATACGAAACAAATCCAAATATCAAATGCTCAAATGTTTCAAACAGAATGCTTAAGCTTGTATCTCCAAGGTCTTGTTTTGATCATTCGCAATTTGGATCATTCGGTATTGCCCTTCGACATTGCTCAGGGCGGTGAGCCTGTCGAACCGTTTAGGATTTCGAATTTCGTGCTTCGGATTTAAGTAACTACTACCATCGACATAGCCAAATATCTCTGACCTGGCCCAAAGGACCAGGTTTTAAGCGCCGAAATAAAGATCCACCCTTCAAAATCGCCGGATCGGCATGCTTTCAATCTGTTAAATATGTAAATATTCCGTGTACCTGCTTACTTTTTTTCAAAATATAAGACGGTATGGTACAATGTCAAGATTGCCGAAAGTTTTTAAATCCCCATGAAAAAAAGGTGAATGTAACACAATTTTAAGGATAAACAGAAGGTTCAGGGTCTACAAGATATTCGGTTGTTTGAAATCAAAAATCCGAATATCGAAATTCAAAACAAATTCAAATATCAAATGTCAAATTGCCCAAACATTGCGCACGAGCCTTAGGGCGATCCGTTTGGAACATTCGAATTTTGATCATTCGGTATTGTTTAGAATTTCGATATTCGTGCTTCGGATTTAATTCGTATTGCCTTCGGCAGAGCCTGATGTCTCTGACCTGGCCCAAAGGTCCAGGTTTTAAATGACGGGATAAAATGGCTTCTTACATGACAGGTTGTGCACCCTCTGTTGTGTTATCTCGAAGCCCTTTGGTATGTATTGATCGAGATCGATCCACGACACAGAGCCCATCACTTATCGCTGCTTCCTTCCGGATCTGACGAGGTTCGTGAGTGTCTGTTGCGTAGCGTCCGATCAGACAAAACCTGAGAACTCAAAAAATACCCTAAAGAGGGAGTTCAGCCCCGCATAAGCGGATTTCGGGACGAGGGAACCGCTAACTCCCCGCCTAGCACAACCGCAAAGAATATAAACACGACCAACCGATTTATCAAGGCATAAAATCGTTCCACGATTTTATTTGAAACCATGTCTTGGCTGATATATTGTCGGAAATATGAAACAACACCCTCTGATTCAATCGGTTGAAAAAACGCTCCTTGAATTCAGCATGCTGAAATCAGGAGACAAGGTTCTCGTGGCTGTTTCCGGGGGTCCGGATTCAGTCGCCCTGCTGCACGTCTTGCTGACCCTCCAGACAAAATTTGATATCCGGATAGGGGTAGCCCATCTGAATCATGGTTTACGCCCATCAGCGGCCACCAGGGATGCTGCATTCGTATCGTCACTGTGTAATAAAACAGATCTGCCGTCGCATGTTGCAACGGTAGATATCCGGGGCCTTCATCAGCAGCAAGGGGGATCTCTCGAAGCATTGGGAAGAAAAGCACGCTATAATTTTTTCAGTCGTATCTCCCGAAAATTCGGCTACAACAAAATAGCCATGGGACATCAAGCCGACGACAATGCCGAACTCGTCCTGATGAATCTGTTTAGGGGCAGTGGACCGCTGGGGCTTTCCGGGATACCCCCGGTCCGCAACAATCGATATATTCGTCCGTTAATTGAACAGACACGAGAAAGTATCATGAATTATCTTCAGGATAACCAGGTGGCCTTTGTTCTGGATGCCACCAACAACGATCTGCGATTCCTGAGAAATCGGATCCGGCATGAATTGGTGCCCGAGTTGATTCATCGTTACAACCCCAACCTGGTGGATACCTTGAACCGCACCGCTGCTATTTTCAGAGCCGAAGAGGACTGGCTGAACCATTATTCGGGCCGGATTTTCAACACCCTGGCAGATGGTGACGCCACATCCATTCGAATGCCCGTTTCAAAGCTTCTGGAAAACCATGGAGCCATTCAGCGCCGTACAATCCGAGCAGCCATCAAGCATGTCAAAGGAAATCTGAAAAGCATCACACTTCAACATATCGATGCCGTGTTGAATCTCTGCCGGGAAGGATCTCCAGGCCGGATACTATGTCTTCCCGGCCGACTGGTCATCCGGAAACAGCCCGGGGACCATGTCTCGATTTCCAGACAACCATCGCTTCCCCCCTCCCGGGAAAACTCACGGCCTGGCGAGACAATACCTTTATATACAATTTCTGTTCCGCACCCGGATGTCGGCACCCGGACGGTGATGGTCAAAGAATCAGGAACAACTCTCGTGCTTGGTTCCATGCCTGTAGAATCCATGGGCAGTCTGACTTCTGCTGGACAACATACCGCATTCTTTGATATGGACAAACTCACTTTTCCCATGCTGCTCAGAGATACACTTCCAGGGGATAGATTTATGCCGCTGGGAATGCAGGGTACTCAAAAAGTGAAGAATTTTTTCATAAACAACAAGGTACCCAGGGAGATTCGTCGGAAGACGCCCGTTCTTGTCAGTAGAGACGTCATTGTCTGGATTGTGGGGCATCGAATCGATGAGCGAGTCAAAATAACGCAACAGACCAAAAATGTTCTTAAAATTGAACTTTTTCTTGCCTAATCAGGAAAAATGTTTACTGTTACAACGGTATTCTAACATTTTGTTACCCATTAACTCGTGTCCGTCCAGAAATGAGGATTTTTACGTGATATCAAGGCGGACGACAGATTTAACCCGGAGTAATAGCGTGCTATTTTGAGGAGTTAAATCATGGCGTCCAACGCCGATATCGCGGAAAAAGACCATTT
>QMMS01000302.1 GCA_003647375.1 Deltaproteobacteria bacterium | reverse complement strand
TTTCACTCAGGAAGTCGGCGATCAGAGCCGAGGCAGCCACATCCGCCTTGGTCGTCTCCCGCAGCTCCCCCGTGTACGGATCGTTGATGAAAACACCTTCCCCGAAATTCGTAAACCCCACGCGGTTTTTTTCCATAACAAAGTCGTTCTTGGAATCGCGCCCGGCCAGCAGAATTTTTGGCGGCGCTGAACGGATGGCATCCTCAACCACGTGCGGGGGGAATTTGGCCACGCGGCTAGTTTTATCGATGACGGCTCCTCCGCCATCGAGAACCTCCAGTGCCTCTTCATCATCGAAAAAAAGACCCGTTTTTTCCAAGACCTCAAGTGTGGCCAGATGAATTTCATCCATTTCATCATCGGTAAAGACCTTGAATTCTAAACCGCCGTTCCTGCTTTTCCCTGCTCGCATATTGCGTCTCAAGAAATCACCTCCTTTTTCTTTTACCTACAATTGAGCGATTGTCGACAAGCCACGGGGAATGCGCTCGCTGTTGCAGTTCAGCGTGCCCCATCGACGATTCGGTCCAATTCCACCCGTATCTTCTTATCCAAAGCAATGACTTCGTGTGTTTTCAGGATACGACGGGCTTCAAGGGCTGCATTTTGCTCAAGTCTTTGAGCATTAATAATCCATTCTTCATAGGTGTGACGGTCGCCGAGGGGCGGCACCCAAAGCCCGGGAGACCTGAGATGGTTATATGTATGCTCATGATCCAGGAAGTGCGTCCGCTGATCGAAAACCTCTGCGATGATATCCACCGCGAGTGCATCATCGTCCACCTGTGTCCCCTGAACGGTTCTTTTCACTGCTGATGATATTTCGTTGTCAACCACCAGCATCCTGTAACAAGCGATCAGGGCATTATCCAAAGACCCGGCAGCACCGAGCACATCGACACCGCTTAAGGCCGGCAGCAGCGCATTGTACAAACGTTCGTACCCGCTTTGCATGTCGAAGGTTTTTGAAGCGGTCGAATAGCCGGTGGCTGTACATGAAACACCTGTTTTCCGGCAAAGCTGAACCGAAGCTGCGGCCATCATCCCCATCTCCGGCATCGCCCAAAGTCCTGTACCGCTGCGCATATCCATAAAGGCCGCCCTGGGCGACATGATCACGGGCGCTCCCGGTTTCAGAAGTTGGCTGGCCAGAACACCGGCCAGGTTTTCCGCATGATGCATGGCAACACATCCTGCCATGCTCATGGGCCCGGTGGCACCCATCATGGGGCTTGGAATGATACCCAACGGTACTCCTGCCTCGACAATATCACAAAGAGCTTCGACCGCTTCCCTTCCGTACTCCAAGGGGCTGATGGGTGATATCTCGATATAAGCCAGTGGTTTTTTTTGCATGGCAACACGATCACCGGCAACGAGGGCGAGCATCTCGATCATTCGAGGAAGTTCGGCAGCTGATTTGACGCAAAGCCGAAGCGGCTTACAGGTCCAATTCAGCAGTGTCCTTAGCTGGGCCAAACCCACGACATCCGGCGGGACATCCAAGGGAAAGGCCGGTGATACAATATCCATAAACGGCAAAGCATCGGACAGCCGCGCGATGTCCGCAACATCCTGAAGGGTGCAGTCTCTTTTACGACCACTCGAAAGATCGATCACGGCCGGTGCCCCTACCAATGTCTGGGTATGGATGTCCCCCTGTCCGAATCGAACCCTGTTATGGTTGTTTCTACCATAGAGTGTAAATTTTTCCGGAACTGTTTGAAGTCCCTTTTCAATAACACCATCGGTGAACTTGACCACATCGTTATCGACCTTGCATCCATGATCCGACAGCAGTGTTTTAAAACGATCGGAATCGGTGCGGATTCCCACCTGTTTCAAAATATCGATGCCGGCCTGATAGGTCCGGGCCAGATCCTTTTCGGAAAAAAAGTTAAGGTTCATCCCGCCTCTAAATCGCATGCACTTTAATTTTAATAGGAGACTTTTTTATTAACATACCCTTTTCGCCTTAGCAAGATATTTATAGACCCGTTATCGAAGTATATAACATTATTTTAGTTGGTTATAACGATACGTATTCTGCGGATTTGTTCAACAGCAAAAAATAAAAATCGAATTACCATGGCCACGAAGGGTATCTCTTCGACCAGTTTGCGTCATCCATCTGGAATCACCGCAGCGATGAATTTGGCGGCAGCCTCGAGAACCGCTTGCGCTTTCCGGTAAACTGCCTGGAAAAGATCCGGCATCATGTCGGAAACAGAATGGTTGTGCAGTACCGGTTTGGGTTAAAGCACTATTTGAAACACATCAACCAGGGCGCACTGCCGGGGGAATCATTTGATGAAGTAGGACGGGATGTGGCTCATGGGCAGGAAATGGCAAAAACACCTTGAGCGGTCCGGGTTTGATCCCCTTCATGTGGATGCCGGTTGCTACGAAAGCCACTACTGGCCGCACCCGCCCAATTACCAGAAACATGGTTGTATGATGGATATGGCGGCCAATACGAAAGCTGTCGTGTCGGTACCGGTCATCGGTGTTGGGCGCCTCGACAAACCAGAAGTTGCAGCCCGTGCTGTAGCTGACGGCATGATGGATGTTGTGGCTATCGGGCGTGGATTCCTTGCTGATCCTCAATGGGCGGACAAAGTTAGATCCGGTCGTACAAAAGACATACGGCCCTGTGTGGGATGCTATGACGGCTGTTTTGGACGTTATGGAAAAATGCAGCACATCTCCTGTGCGCTCAATCCATCGTCAGGGAGAGAAAATGCTTACCGCTTAGAACCCGCAGCTACACCTCATCAAGTCATGGTGATCGGTGGCGGTGTCGCCGGATTGGAAGCCGCCCGAGTGGCCGCGTTAAGGGGTCATCGAGTGTCTCTTTACGAAAAGAAAGCCGTACTTGGTGGATTGGTGCGCACGGCTGCCGTGCCGGAATTTAAAAAGGACCTGCGTCGTTTGTTGGTATGGTATGAGAGACAGGTTGAGCAAACCGGCGTCCAGGTATTCCTGAATAGCGATGTAACACCGGATATCATCCGCTCTGCATCACCGGGCGTGGTGATTGTGGCCACGGGTGCAAGTCCGATCGTTCCGGATATTACAGGCATTCATCGAGGGTCTGTGATGTCTGCGGTCGATCTTCTCAAGGGCAAAAAAACAGCCGGGGATCGAGTCGTGATCGTAGGCGGCGGTCTGGCCGGCTGTGAAGTGGCAATCTGGTTGGCAGATAAAGGCAGACAAACGATCATCGTTGAAATGCTTCCGGAACTGATGGCCGGCAATAACCACGTCCCCGGACAAGTCAGGATGATGGCCCTAAACCTTCTGGAAAAACACAGTACCACGATCATCACCGACAATCAGGTGTCGGTTGCCGGCACCCACTGAACATTACCATCCACCAGTCCTGCAAAACGTGCCCTTATCACGGCATCCATATCTTCTGAAAATACAGCTGGGTTATCACCGGACAAAATTTGATGGGCCTCACGCATGGCATTGCTTTGAGCATCCAGGCGTCCCTTCTCTTCCCACAGACTCCTTAAGTCCCGGGATGCAATCTTTGGCAGGAAAGCCGTCTCGCGCATATTTTCTATGGTGTGCATCTTGTCCATGTATGTGCCGCCAGGTCCGGCTTCCGCGATAAGATCCAAAGTCATTTTGTCCTTTCCAGACTCGAATCCACGGCACATCCGCTTGAGCATCAATGCGATTTCATTATCGATAACGGCCTTGGCATAATCAAAAGCCATGAGACCACCCAAAAGACCGCACATATTCAGCATGTCGGCTCCTGCCAGTACAGCTGCAGATGTGCTCATGCCGGTCTCGTAGCCTGACTGGGCATCGTCGCCATGGGAATTGGTCAGCCCGATATAGCCTCCGGAAGGAACATTGTAGAACCGGGCCATCTGACTGTGAGCCATTTGCAGCATACCTGTCTCAATGGCTCCGGGGGTATAACTTCCCGTACGCATATCTGCGACGGTGGACAACACCGTATATATCAGCGGGGTCTCCGGACGAACCATCTGCAGGAGCACGCTGTTCGCCAGGAACTCAGCATTCCCCAGGGCCAGCGTTCCCAACAGCGTCATGGGCGATGTCATGCCGGCATTGGGTACGATGGTATTGATCACGGGCAGACCCTTTTCAGCCAGATAGATTGTGGCCTCGGTTGAAGCCACATCCATGGTAAGCGGAGACACCACCGGGCAATAGTGGTGGTTGATAATGGGACGCTCCTTGTATGCCTCTTCACCACCGGCGATGATAGCCCCCAGCTCAAGTACCTGATATAGATCCGCCATGTCGGGTGTATTGCTCCGCACAGGTTTCAGACAGTTTTTCAAAGCTGGATAAAACCGTGATAGACTGATTTGCCCGTCAGGCGCATCGTCAGCCAGTGTTGAAATCGAAAATATATCGTAGCCTTGAAGCTCGTTGACGAGAAATGCGATGTTGGCAATATCGGTGGAAGTGGCGCGCCGCTCGATACCCGTGTCAGGATCGATAATATTGGGTGCAGAACTGCCGGTAACGATCAGGGGCCTTTGGTCGGGAATGGTGCGGTCAAACCGGGGATCCCGGCCCCTGAAGGTAAAGGTTGGGACAAAAAGTTTGCGGTACTGCTCTACAATATCACGCGGTATTTTGATTATGAGCGAGGCCGAATCCACCCGACAGCCATGGTCGGCATAAATTTTTCTGGCGGTTTCGTTGTTGACCAGAATACCTGTTTTCTCCAGGATTTCCAGCGCACCATCATGGACCTGTTCAACTTCCTGCTCAGTTAGAAATTCAGCAAATTGCATACAACCTCCAAGTAAAATCGTTACACGATTTTATCGAACGCGACGGTGTCGCCTCCAATGGTGAAATATCCCATGGCCTACATCATCCTACACAGGCAGCGCTGCTGTTGATAAGATCCACCTGTTCCAGGATCCGGTTCTCGATGTCATTACCTCTTCCCTATTTTCCAGGCAAGCACTTTTTTCTATCAGGCAATTAATTTACCACTTGACTTTCATTTCGACATCCTTTTAAAGCACATGGCATGACAATTGTATTGGGTATCGACACGGGCGGAACATACACGGATGCGGTTCTGGTCAACTACGAAAACGGTAAAATCCTATCGAGTGCCAAATCCTTAACCACTCACCAGGACCTTTCCGCCGGTATCCACTCAGCAATCACATCCGTTATGACCATCAGGCACCAAGCCATTTCTCCACAAAAAATCTGCCTTGTCGGCCTGTCCACAACCCTGGCGACAAACGCCATTACCGAAGGACACGGCGTTCCTGTTTGCCTGCTATTGATCGGGTATGACCGGGACTTGATCCATCAATACCGGTTCCAGCATGCGCTTGGAACACGCAATGTTGTCTATTTACAAGGGGGACATGACCAACAGGGCATCGCGCGTCAACCCCTGGATGAAGATGCCATCAGAAGCACTGTTTTAAAATGGCGCAAAAAGATCAGCGCTTTTGGAGTCTCGGGCTATTTTGGTGCATTCAACCCGGAGCACGAATTAAGGGTCAAAAAACATATAGAAGACCTTACAGATCTTCCGGTGACCTGCGGCCATGAACTCTCCACACGCCTGGATGCAATCCGGAGGGCAACAACAGTGGCCCTGAATGCCAAACTGATTCCCATCATACAAGATCTGATTTTCAATGTTCGTGCCAC
>QMMS01000301.1 GCA_003647375.1 Deltaproteobacteria bacterium | reverse complement strand
CCGAGTTTGATCAGGGTGATGATCACCGCAGAGGTTTCAAAATAAACATGGGAACCCAGTGAGGGGGCCACCAGCAGGAACGTTGAATAAAAGTAGGCCACTGACGAACCCAGCGCCACGAGCACATCCATGTTGGCACTCCTGTTCCTCAGGCTTTTCAGTCCGCCCACGTAATAGTCCCATCCTGTGTAGAACTGCACCGGGGTGGCCAGGGCAAAAAACAGCCAGTTGACCCACACCTGGTGGCTCCAGTCCCCCAGAAGACTGAAATCTCTGGCCATACTCAATACAAAGAGCGGCAAGGCAAACATAACGCCGATGATGAATTTGCGGGTCTGGTTCCTGATTTCGGCATCACGGGCAGCCTGTTCCGCATCTTCTACGTCAGTACCGTCCTGGGGGGTGACGACACCGAATCCGGCTTTTGTAACCTGGTCGGCAATATCATTCAGCGTAAGCTTGCCGTTGTCATAGGTCACGCTGGCCTGCTCAGAGGCAAAATTGACATTGACGGCCTGGACACCCTTCAGTTTGCCAACGACCCGTTCGATATTCATGGCACAGTTGGCACATGTCATACCGGAAATCGGCAGGCTTATGGTTTCACTATTCATCGTTCAAATCCAAACTGGTGATATTGAGAATTATACCACAATGTATACTATTACAAAAGTAACAATGAAAGTAATGAAGTCAAATACGGTCAGTGGTCAGAACTTTTTTAGAAAGATATTTACAGACCGACACCCGACACCTGACACCCGAAACCAGGTGATAGTGACAACTTTTAATCAGGACTTGACCCATTCGATCTATGCTGGTTAGAGATCGATTTTATCGTTCGACGACGAACCAGGGGTTGAGGAGGTCCTCCTTGTTGTAACGCAGCAATTCACCGGAGGAATGGTTGTAAATGCGGGCGCCTGCACATTCCACCACCGCATGGCCGGCGGCTGTGTCCCACTCCATGGTGGGGGCCAGGCGCGGGTAAATGTCGGCCCTGCCTTCTGCTACCAGGCAGAGTTTCAGGGAACTGCCGGCAGGGATAAAGTCTATTGTTCCGAATTCCTTGCGCTTTTGATCGACAAAGTTCTCGAGTGCTTCGGTGGCATGGGAACGGGAGCCGACAATGGTGTAGGGTGTTGCTTGGGATCGTTCCACGGGCAGGGTAACGCTTTGTTCGGCAAGGTCGTCATTGGTTAAAGCGCCATGGGATATGTTTCCGCACAATGCTAAAACAGCGTCCATGCCGTCCATTTTATAAGCGCCCAGGTCTTGCAGGGCAAAATAGAGCACTTCGCGCACCGGGGCGAAGACAACCCCCAGGGTTGGCCTGCCGTCGGTTACCAGCGCAATGTTGACGGTAAACTCTCCATTGCGCTTGACAAATTCCTTGGTACCATCCAGCGGGTCCACAATCCAGAGCGTCTTCCATTCCCTGCGTGTTGCATAGGGAATGGCATTTCCCTCCTCGCTCAATAGGGGAATATCGAACCCTGCCAGCCGTGCGGAAATGATGTCATGGGCCTGTTTGTCAGCCAGGGTCAGAGGGGATTGGTCTTCCTTATAATCCACATGAAAATCCGAGTGATAGACGTCAAGTACGGCTTTGCCGGCCTCTACGGCCGCCTGGATAGCAGCCGTGAGATGATTAATGTGTTTCATTAATAAAACCTCTTAAATATTCTATATTATTTGTTAATTAGCCTTTAATATATATTGTTTGATGTTTTGTATTTGGTATGAGGTGTCGGGTTTCGGGTTGTATATATCTGACAGGATTAACAGGATTTACATGATATAAATGGGTTTAAGGTAAACGGTATAAGGCACATAGATTTTTATCAACCTGTCTTCCATATTTGTTTTTTTAAAAATGAACATCGAACATCCAACGTCCAACATCCAACGTCGAATGTGGTTTTTCAGCTCAAAGCGTTCAGCATTTTTGGACCATCAGCCAAACGCAAACCGTTCGACGTTCAGTGTTCAATGTTCGATGTTGGACGTTTATTCGGTCTGACCGCTCTTCTGTGGTTCCGACCTCTGGAGTTCTGCGGCTCTGTCATCTGGTCTCTGGGGTTCTGACCTCTGTCCGCCGTCCTCTGAGGCTCTGTGGCTCTGGCTTCTGTGGCTCTGGAGCTCCGTTTTCTGTGGCTCCGTCCTCTACCTTCTATTCTTTCAGCTTCGCCAGGCTGTCCCGGGCAAAGTCGATGGAGGGGTCGATGGAGAGGGCGATTTCATAAAAATAGACAGCCTTGTCCTTGTCACCCATTTCACGATAGTTGGAGCCGATGTTGGCATAATCAATAGCCGATCCCGGGTCGAGGTCCAGGACCCTGGCAAAAGCCTCTATGGCTTTTTCGTGCTGCTTCAGTTTGAAATGGCAGAATCCCATGAGGTTGTAAATGTCGGTGCGTTCGCTGTCGCACGCTTCCCCCTGTTTAAGGATGTCAAGCGCTTCCTCATAACGGCCCATTTCCTTGAGGCCAACCCCCATGTAGGAGTAAATGCTGGCCAGATCCTGTTGAGCCGGATTCAGGGACAACGCCTGATTTAACCGATCGAGCGCTTTCTGATATTCTCCCATGCCCAGCAGGCTGGTGCCCATATAGAAATTGAGATAATATTTTCCGGACAATTTGCTATCGATTTCCAACAGTTGGCGATAAGCTTCCCCGGACGGGTTGTTCTCGGTGATGATTTTGGCTGAAAACATTCCCAGGCTGGTGCCAACAGCCCTTTCGCGGAAATGGGCGCCCGGGACGATGGTGTAAAATGCCGGAATGCGCAGGCGGTCGTGCATGGTGTCGATGACGATCACCTCCAGGCCCCTTGTTGCCAGGGCAGCGATGCAGTTTTCCACTTCAATGCGGATGTTGTTATCGGAGATGTCGGGCAAATCCGTGATGTCGACCATTTTCTGCGAATTTATGACATATTCCGCATCCTGCAGACGGGTGAATTTCGGCAGGCCGCTGGCCACGTAATTGGAACCGGAGTTGAAATCTCCGGACAGCTGAGCTGTTTCCGTGAGGGCGCGGCTCAGGGCTTTTTGCGGATCCGGCGTTGTGCCCGCGGTCCAGACGATCTCGCTCTCTTTGGGGAAGGTTTTTGGATCGTAAGCCAGAACACCCACAGAGGGGATGCCCATCCCCAAGGTGAAATCGGACAAATAGACCTGGATACCGGCTTTTTTATATTTGTCCAGCATTTGCCTGACCAGCGGGTCAGAGGCTGATTCAGGCCTTATCAAGGGCACCGTAAGCCGGTTCCGGCTGACCAGAGAGGAAACATGGCGCTCCACAATTTCAGAGATGCCCTGGGATAAAGCTTCTTCAACGCAGTTGCCGGCGGAAGGGCCGTTGAACTCGTTAATCGCCAGAAACCAGTTGAAAGGGACGAGCACTTTTTCTTTGCGGGTAAGGTTGTACGCCCAGGTCCATTCCAGCGGCAGGTTCTCGAACACTTTTTGAGTGACACCCAGGTCCTTGGAATCATCGTGCACCGATGCGGCAATGGCATCAAAACTCAAAGCCTTGTCCTTCAGGTTGGCATAGGTGTCTATGAAAAAATTCTTTTGGTTCTTGCAAAAGCTGAAAAAACTGAAGCGCTCGGCCAGTTCCATGACTGCACTGGCCTCTGATTGCTCAGGGGTCGCGCCTTTGCCCATCTGTTTCTTGGTGCCGATGACAGAAGCGGCATCTTTCCCGCACTCACTGAAAAAAACAGGGATATCAAGCCTTTTGTTGTCGATTCGCTCGGTTTTTTCCAGAATGTCGAGATTAACTTCTTTCAGTCTTTTACGAAAGCGTTCCACGGTCTCCCGCGGATCCATTATTTTATCCTGATCAACGGTGAATTGTTTGAAAGCATCTTTTAATTCAACAGGTTCGGTCATGAGGATCTCCCCAATTATCAGGCTCTGACGCACACGGCCAAGCGTAAAACATATATATTTCCTAAAGCTCAATATAGGTATTCAATGACGTGAAAACATAAGCATGGTCTTATTCTTTGGCAACATCAGATGTAAGGGAGGCGCAAGGTCAGTTTGGGGATATGGCAAATTGGATGAAAAACAGTGGATTGTTTAAAAAAATTGACCTTAGCTTCCATTTTTGATAAAAATACAGGTAAATTACTTCTTACCGTTTTGGAGGATGAAAAACAGTTTTCAAACCCGAAGGTGATAAAAGGAGTTATAGCTATGACATTCAGGACATTATTCTTAATAGCCTTTTTTCTGCTGGCTACAACAATGCCTTCATCTGCTGAAATCTACAAGTATCGTGATGCCAAGGGCGTGCTGCGCTTTACGGATAATTTGCAGGAAGTTCCCAAAGACCAGAGAGAGCAGGTGGAGAGCTATCAAGAGATTAAAACAAAGAAAGAACCAGAGGTAATTCCTCCTCAGAAGGATACCGCCAAAACGCAAAATAGCGAAATGGATCAGGAGGCGGAAGACTTGAAAAAAGAAAAGGAGCTTCTGGACGCTGAATATGCAAAGCTTGAAGAAGATCGGAAGCTGCTTGTGGAATTGTCGCAAAAGGAAAAGAGCGCTGAAGAGGATGCTGAATTCAGGCAAACAATAGAAAGCTTCAATGCGCGCATTAAATCCTATGACGAGAAACTGAAAGTTTTCGAGGAGAAAGTAAGTCAATTTAACGCAAAGGTGGAATAGGGTTTGATCCTGGACTATTGGGTTGATTTATCCATTTGTTTCGGATATCAGGAGTGCTCTCAATTGCGTTTTCAAAACGTGTAACATGGGGATGTAGCTCAGATGGGAGAGCGCAGCGTTCGCAACGCTGAGGTCAGGGGTTCGATCCCCCTCATCTCCACCAAGTTTTATTATACTAATATGCGGAATATATTATAAAAATAATATATTCCCAATTAAATCAAATGGACGCGTAATTTGTCAATATAGTTGACAGGTTGCGCGTCTTCTTTGGGCCAATAAAAACCCCGCTGTATAGCGGGGTTTTTACAATAATGATCCTGCCTTTTGTCAATTAATTACAATATCGATCCTATTTCTTTTTCCCACATTTGCTTTTAGCAGCTTCAGATACAATATCACCCTGCTTTTTTTTACTAATAAGGCCTTTCTCAACAAGTCCCTTTGCGCTTTGAGCAACACAACGAACATACGCTCCATGATTTTTCCAGTCGTCTTCACAAGGGCACTCTTTTGCTACAATGTCCTCAGCACTGTCCGCAGTTATAATCTCTTCAGCTTTCTCGATGGAAACGATTTTGGCTTTAAACCATGAAGATGTTCCATTATTCTCAATCTTGACGAAATAGTCAGAAAAACTGCCCACGTTGAGATCGCTGGGCATGCTTGCATCCAGCCCGTCGTTTCTTAGGGTAATTTTCTGGAGCACCGAGGATACTAATGAATTGTCCTCCAGGCTACCCTGCTTTGTCGTAATATCTATCTGGTGGTCGAGTGAGTAGTTAACGATCAGAAGATAAGGGCTACAGGTATCAAGCCAAGAGTATCCCTGATTTTCAAACATAATGACACCTGTTCCCCACCATCCAAAGGCTCCGGATACATATGGATCAGAAAGGATTTTTAGCGGTTCAGTTTCCGGATCGATCATGATTGTCCCTTTAAGTGGCATATTAGCGGAATACCCCAGTTCACTGAAAATACCTGACTCATCTGGGTAAGTATAAATCTCT
>QMMS01000300.1 GCA_003647375.1 Deltaproteobacteria bacterium | reverse complement strand
CGGCCTTGCCAATACACATCATTCCAGTACAAATAGTCTAGCCTTTGGGGAACAGAAACTTCACCGCAAACATCATACTCCATGAAGGGCCGTTTTCCGGTTTTTCTACATTCGTAAATGCCTGGAGTTTGAAATCCACCGGCTGTTTTCCAAAGCGGTGTAACTTACCAATTCCTCCACCCAGGGGAATCGTCCACCTGTTGTTGCTTGATTCTTCCCAGTCTGCTGTCATGACTGGAGTTGAGGTCAGATACCAACCCTTATCAAGATTGTAGTTTATAAAATACTGAAAGAGGAACTTGTTGATGGCTTCCGCATCGCTGGGACCGGCAAAGGACCACATATTCTGAGCCAGGGCGCCAAATACCCAATTGCCAGGCATGCTTAAGGCCAGGAAGGCAACGCCACCTGATACCTTGTCTGAGCCAAGGCCAGAGCTGTGGGTTGGAAACTCAAATACAGGCCCGACCCCAAGAATCACCGGCCCTGGGTCTGCCGAGGTCAGGAATCCCTGGTATTGAATATTACCGAGACCGCTTCTATGCACGTTACTAGCTGGAATAATTTCACCATTTAGATCCTGATCCGATGAGGTGGCATCGATGCCCAGGTAAGGAACAATGAAACGATTAATCAAGTTGATTTTGCCCAGAGAAACCGGATAAACAGGCTTAGCGATCAAGGCATCAGCACTGGAATCATTGGGCATGCCATCATAATGCCAATACTCCAGGGGAACACTGATCATATTACCCACAGGATTCTGCGACTTTTTTGCTAAGTCTTCTTCACCTTCAGCTGCACTGAATCCAGGAAGGATAAAGATGAGAATTCCAACGGTGACGAGTACATTTTTTAACATTTTTCGATTCCCTTTTTATGCCAGAACAGAGACAGCCCAACCTCTCCAGTGTGTAATCTGATGAGATTGGGCTGTTTCGAAGTTTCTATCTTTCGAGAAGCTCAAGACCAGTATAAGGTACACCGCGTGCTACAGGTGTATGCGGATACTCCGCTATCTGTGCTTCATGGCGTTCTTTCATATGATCAAACGCCGGCCATGCCCAGAGGAACTGAGCCATGAGGGGATGCTCTTCTCTGGGGTCTTTGTCCAGATCAAAGAAACCTTTCCCGGCCAGGCCAGGTGCAGCACCGGCAAAGTGCCGTTTGTATTGCTGCTTGACGATAGCAGAGAGAACGGGACCCTGGTAAATAAATACATGATCGCGTCTACCATGACCATCGCCATTAAGCAGAAGTGAAGTCTGGTCAATGCCATCGATTACACGATCTGTAGGGATGGCATCCATTTTTCCACCCAGGCGGGCAAATGTCGTGAACAGATCAGCGACATGCACGATGTCGTGAACAACAGCGCCTTTTTCGATGACACCAGGCCAGTAGGCAAATGCAGGCACCCGCACGCCACCTTCAAGGAAGTCGTTCTTGCCACCACGGAAAATGCCAGGATTGTGGAAAGTATTTGGCCAAATCTCTGCCATTGGGCCGTTGTCAGCCATGATGACAATCAGGGTGTTCTCGGCGATGCCAAGCTTTTTGGTGAGAGCCACAATCTCGCCAATTTGCTTGTCCAATCTATAAAAACTTTCGGAGCTGGCTGTGCCGTTCTGAGTCTGCTTAGGAGAGTTCTCCTCAGAGAACATTTCCAGGACATTAGGCCACCAATCCAACAGGAATGGTTTTTCATCGTCGGCATGTTTTGTGATGAACTTTTTCACTCTGTCATATGTCATCGCATTAAACTCGTGATACTCGGTCACATTGATGGGCGTTGAAATTTCCTTACCTTTCTCTCCTTCGAAACCCTCTACAGCCCAGACCCACTCTTTAGGTCGAAAATTATTATCGAGGGCATAAGGGCTCAATTCATCATCTGCCCAACCAACGGTATAGAATTCCTTTTCTGCCGTGGGCGTGAACATCTGGCCGGCAAACTGATTATAAAGGGTAAAGATGGCTTCATCATAACCCTGGTTATGTAGGTAGGACTCTTCCACATCGCCAAAATGCGATTTCTCAAAGAAACCGGTGTGGTAGTCGTCACCCAGGACTTCGGCAATAGTAACTTCAGAAGCCGGCAATCCCATTTGATGGATGGGGAAAATAGGGAAAATCATTCCGTTTCGTACCGGCTGGCGGCCTGTTGCTGCGGCAACACGGGTGGGCGTGCACGAAGGCTCGGAGTACATGCGGGTGAAGGTCATTCCTTCTTCCGCCATTTTGTTGATGTTGGGCGACCTGTAGCCCGTAACGTTGTTGAGCATCGGATGACCGATTGCTCCGTATTTCATATCATCCCACATGATGTGGATGATGTTAGGTGCTTTACCAAATTTCTTGCGAAGTTCAGCAAGTTTTTTATCAATGTCTTTGTCCTCAGCACTCCATTTTTCACCATTCTGAGCCTCAAGTATTTCATACTCGGCATCATGTATGATGTCTCCGGCATATGCCATACTGCCCATCAGGGCCAGGGAGGAAACTATTAGTATCCCCCAAAAATTCTTCTTCATGTTTTTGTGCCTCCTTAAAGTAGATGAATACAATCCATCTTCTTGTTTACTGTGCCCTGCCGCTCATGTGAGACAGGGAAATTTGATGTACTTTTACACCTTCACTATTATTCATTTAGGCAAAGTTCATGCCTCTGGTGGTGTTTAATATAAAACCACCTAACCACAACCAAGCATACAGCTTATGTGGGTGATCACCCAGACAAAGGAGAAATCACTCTCAGACAAGCGTTGATATATAGACAAAACCGTCGAAATTTCGTATCGTATGGCTTGGCTGTAATTTGAAGGAGTCCAGACAATGGAAACAAAGCTGACTAGCCGTGAATTGGTGCAAAGGCTCGCGCGATCAGAGCAACAACTCTCGGAAGCTGTCCAGGAAAATACCGAAATAAAGAAGAACTGCGATGGGTGCAGGAAATTTGAGGACCTCATCTTTGAGCTATTTGCCTCATTTGTGAATGCACCTGCTGAGCAAGTCGATCAAAAGGTGGAACAGGTTCTTCAACAAATTGGTACGATATTAGGATTGGATCGAACTGACTTTGTTCAGATTAACCAAGAGAACGGCAAGCTTCAGATAACCCAATCCTGGGCACAAAAGGGAATTCAATCTCTGGCCGGTTTATTCACAGAAGAACCGTTCCCTTTGATTACCAGACTTGTCACCCGCTCAGATAAGAAAATTCTGTTTGCAAATCCCCATGATTTGCCCGAAAAATCTTTAACTGACACCCTGAGTTTTGAAAAAATAGGAATAAAATCGGGGGTGATGATTCCATATTTTTCTCAAGGCAAGTGTGTGTGCGTGGTCGCCCTTGGTACCCATTCTAATTTTCGTCCAAACAATTCTGTAGACCTTGTGCAGCGTTTGAGATTGATAGGTGAAATCATCTTCAATGCCATGACCCGTAAAGAGGCCGATCTGAAGCTTCAGAATTCTTTTTCCGAAATCAAAGCACTCAAAAAACAACTGAAAAAAGAAAACGTCTGTCTTAAGAAGGAAATTGAATCCATTCAACACCGTGACGAAATCATCGGCGAAAGTGATGCTATCCGGAAAATACTTGTGGAAATCGGGCAGGTTGGCAAGACTGACTCCAGCGTCCTTATTACCGGAGAGACCGGAACCGGTAAAGGAATGGTTGCCATGGCCATCCACAAAAGCAGTTCTCGTAAACGGAGAGCCATGGTAACAGTAAACTGCGCTGCACTGCCTTCATCCTTGGTGGAGGGCGAGCTTTTCGGGCGGGAAAAAGGAGCCTACACCGGAGCTCTGACCAAACAGGCCGGACGATTTGAGATAGCCGATGGCTCCACTCTTTTTCTTGATGAAATCGGAGAACTGTCCATGGAGCTGCAAGTCAAATTGCTCCGCGTTCTTGAAGAAGGAGAATTTGAACGATTGGGGAGCAGCAAGACCCTGCGCACAAATGTACGGGTAATCACTGCGACCAATCAAGACCTTGGCAAAAAAATCAGGGAGGGGAAATTCAGGCAGGATCTTTTTTACCGTCTGAATGTCTTTCCTATTCATATTTCCCCTCTTAGGCAAAGAACTGATGACATCATGCCTTTGACTTGGTCCTTCATCCAGAAATTCAGTGAAAACATGGGACGCCAGATAAACACCATAGAAAAGGACAGTCTTGAAGCGATCAAGAATTATTCGTGGCCGGGAAATGTGAGAGAATTGCGGAATGTTATCGAACATTCTTTTATTGTCGGGACGGATAAAACACTCCGGGTATCATTGGTGGAGAATATCGATTCAGGGTTAGTGCTCAACCTCCAGGATCATGAAAAAGCACATATATTGCAGGTGATTGGAAGCACTAACTGGCGCATCAGGGGCCATAAAGGTGCTGCTGAAATACTGGGACTAAAGCCTACCACGCTCTATTCCAGAATGAAAAAACTTGGTATTAAGCGCCCAAAATAAAAACCTCCATGGAGGTGTCGTCTATATTTCGACGCTAAGGCGCATCCTTGCACACGTCAATCCACCTCTCTTGTTCAGTAACCTATGTAATTTAAGGCAATTACCCTATCATCCCTGACCTGCGGATACTGTGGTATGGGTTTTGCCATAGTTGAGTATTAAATGCTTAATTGCTCTGACATCATTATGTGCAAAAGAGAAAAACAGATGATAATGGCTACGATACGAATGATCGCGGATTCCGGAAATATCGATGAAGTAATAGAGATTCTCTCCTCCGTTAAGAGACAAACCGAAGGAAAGTCCGATTGTATATCCTGCCTCATTCATCAAGAGGTTAACAGCGAAAACCACATTACTTATAAGGAGATATGGGAAAATCAGGAACAGCTGAATAAACATATCCGCTCAAATCTCTACCAGAAAATACTTATCACAATCGATATGTCCAGCCAGGCTCCTGTCATTCAATTCTTCACAATTTCGCATATTGCCGGGATAGAGTTGATCGAAACAGCTCTTGAATAAAATATCGTCCCATCAATAGGGAGAAATCAACTACCTTAAAAAAAAGCGAATGGAATTTGCGAGTCGATGGTTTGGCTAAGCACGACCCTCCCTTGTCCCTCCCAAAAATTCCGTCCGTATTGCTACCATGACACTTATGGATCTGAGGGCCCTTTCGACTTCTCGCCAGAAATCCTGGATTCCCCATTTAGATTTGGTATAGCATAGAGCCCAATAGATCAAATAAAGGTCGGATGGAATAAATGGAAGGGACAGTGCGCCAGGGCGTGCGCCGGGGCTGAATTCGGTCCCCGGTCTATGCAACCTTCGCCGGTTTTTCAATCATGCTTCCGCTTCCCCTCTCATGCCACAACCGGTGGCAGGAGGCGCAGAGTGTCATCAGGTTTTCCGACTCATTGCTGCCACCTTGGTTGCGTGGTTTGACATGGTGGACTTCGAGGAAACGGGTTCTACCACAACCCGGGGCCTGACATTGGTGCTTGTCTCTTGCCAGCACTTCTCTGCGCACACGTGGGGGGATTGTGGTGATGTTGCGGCCGCCTTGTTCGCAGACGGCGGCATCGCAGCGCATTCGTTCGGAATCGGCTTTGCTCAACTCGCGTTCACCCGCATCGCTTTGGACAGTCATGCGACCTGTGGCTGCATTTTCATGGACGTGGATCTGGACAGGCGGGCGGCTGGCGAGGTGCCCCCGGGGGCACTTTTG
>QMMS01000299.1 GCA_003647375.1 Deltaproteobacteria bacterium | reverse complement strand
GACAAGTGTCAATCATATCAGGCTGTTAGCGACCTACAGTCTAATAGCCTACAGCCTATACGCCTCCAGGTACTATCCTATTCTGAATGGCTGCTTTTGTCATGCTTAATCCCCCCAGTCATCATTGGTTATGCGGGTATTTTCCAGAATTGACTCTGGATACCCCAGTTTGCCTGCGCATATAAATCTGCAAGGATTTCTGCAGGGTTTCCGCAGCAAGATAGGCACAATGCGCTTCCCCTTCGGGAAACGTGCCTATTTTATCAAGAATAGCTTCCCCGGTGATGTCCGTGAGTTCATCGGGAGTTTTTCGCAGGGCCATCTCAGCAGCAAAAGAACCACACACCGAACTCGAGCCACACCCGTCGGTTACAAATGAAGCATCCATTACACAGTTATTTTCAAACTTTAAAAACATTTCCATGGTGTCGCCGCATTGTCCCGTGATTTTGGCATGAGCGTCCGGATTTTTCATCCTGCCTTGATAGATCGGGTTGCGCCAACGCTGAAATCCAGCCTCTCCATAGGCTCTTTTGGTATCTTCAAATATCTGCCCCTGAAGATTTGCCATAAAAAAATCGAATTTATCCATTTCCACCCCTGCCGCCGCCCATACCTCTACCTCCACCCATGCCTCTACCTCCGCCTCCGCCCATGCCTCTGCCGCCGCCCATGCCTATATCTTTTCGACACCGGCCCATACCTCTGCCCATACCTCTGCCGGTACCCATTCTATTGTTTTTTTGACCGCTTGCAGGAACACCCGGCCGGGAATCTTTTTCCACTGTGCTTTGCGGGCTTACAATATTTTCATTTGCGTTGTCATCTATTTTAGAAGTTAACAATCTGCCGTTTTTATATCTTTCTAAGGCCTCTTTCACGGTTTTTCCAGACTCTCCGGTATAGATAGCAATACCGGCAGCTGACAGAACCTGAATGGCATTTGGGCCACAACTTCCTGTTATTACAGATTTAATTTCTTTAGAAGCCACAAAAGTCGCTGTTTGGATTCCTGCGCCGCTGCTCAGGTCTTTGTTTTCATTTTTCAGTGCTTCAAAAAGCATACTGTCGGGATCAACAACAATAAAATAGGCACATCGGCCGAAACGGGGATCAATATCCGATGTTAACTCTCTTCCTGTAGATGTCAGTGCTATTTTCATAATTTCCTCCACAAGATATTACTTTGCTGATAAGGGTTAGGACATCATTTACATTGTTATGAGTATATGCTAATTATAGATATGTATTTTCCCCACTGTTGTCAAGAGTGAAACACACACCGTTATATACGGAGGCTGAGCACGATGAGCTATCTTCAGGAAATCCGAAAGCTGGTGGGGTCACACCGGATTTTTGTTCCAGGCGTCCGGGCTGTTGTTGTGAACAATGTGGGAGAAATTCTACTGCAGCGGCGAACAGACACCAACTTGTGGGGGTTGCCGGGTGGGTCTGTTGAACTTGGTGAGACCGCTTTTGAGGCGCTGAAACGGGAAGTGGCGGAAGAAACCGCTCTGACGGTGATCAATGCCGAACCCATGGCCCTCTACTGCGGTCCCGACCAAAAATTTGCATATCCAGACGGTGACAGGGTACAAGTTTTTGCTGTTGCCTTTATTGTCCAAAAATGGAAGGGGCAACCCCGTGCGGACGGCATAGAAGGTTCCAGGGTACGGTTCTATTCGCTCTCAAAGCTGCCCGAAAACATAGTCCCTGTGCACAAGCCAACCATTAAGGACTATGCCGGATATAACGGCATATTTATCTGTTAAGCAAACAACCCGTAATTTATTCCTCATGTCGACCTCCACAATGCGTTACGGTAACGTTCCCCAACGTTACATTTCACCGGAAAAAAATACGCTATCCACTTTTTAACACTCCCCTATATCTCTAAAAGCTATAACATACTAATTTTCATAATGATTTTCGAACAGGATTATTATGAGCATATGCTAACAACTGGCATTGTTTATGCATTAGTAAAAGCTAAATTGAGCGGTTGTCGAGGTTTCCGTAGCTAAGTCCATCGATTCCTAAATACGATGACATATTTACTCACTCAGGGCTTAGTGCTGAGTGAGCAATTCTGTTGGGTTGGTCTAATAAATATATGTCACTGTAATTGCGAATCGAAGCACTAAGCAAGTTGAGCATAGCGAAATCCCGCACCGCGGGAGAATATGCTTTTTCGCTCTTGTTGGGGCGTAGCTCGAAGAGCGAAGACCAAATAGGAGTCTATACGGCATAGTATCTGACACCGTAGATGCGGGAAGATCGGCAATCCCAGGGGGTTTCAAATTTTAAGAATTCATATTGTTCAGTAACACATACCCAATAACCAAAAGGAGGACACGATGAAAGCAAAAAACTGTTGTAAAACCATGGAGGCGGAATTGGTTGCATGGAAGGCCAATGTGTATGACATCGTTCGAAAAATGGAAACCTTACCCGGCGGTGAAAAAGAGAAAATTCTTCCCAACATCGAAGATCTGCATATTCTGATTGCAGAAATGGATGAGCGCATCGATCAGATCCGGGACAACTGCACACCCGAAACCGGCATCGACGATATCCGAACCGACAAAGAGTTGTTTGACAAGTCGCTTTCGACGCTCCGTGTGACTGCAGATCAGGCTATGCGTGGTCTCGGTGCAGGCGATTTCGGGGGGTAAACCTTTAATCACCCACTGTGCGGGAAAATCTTCGTGCCCAGTCGCGCAATGGTTTTCCCGCATCATTATCCAATAACCAGGTGCATACAATGTTGAAGATGAATGGCCTGAAAGAAGGAGCAAATCATGTATTAAAGAATCTTATTCGGTACGTGTTTGACGGAATACTGTGATCATATTTTCAACCATACGCTCAAGCTGGCCAAAGATAACGAAGCGTCCCTCTGGATTTACTATGGTCTGGGACGTCTCAAACTGAACCAGGAGCAGGTGACCGAAGCCATCAAGGATGCCGAGGCTCGTGTGGCTGACGCCTATGTCGAGCGGATTAAGGCAAAGGGGTTAACCGACTACAAGATCAATGTCTCAGACGGGGATGTGGCCAGTGAAATGACCAAGCTGGCCAGGAATGCCGGTGTGGATGTGATGATCATGGGAACATCGACCCATGCGCCGATCTCCATCGGAGAAGACATTAACGTCGGTCCTCTGGGGCCGGTAGTGTCCGAAACAATTTTGTGGGCTCCCTGCCCCGTGCTGGTGATACCGCCATCGCTGATACCCGGCCTGGCACGCGGATAGTAAGCATCATCAACCCCACACTCTCCGGTTTCGGTTCAGAAAATAGGATTCGCCCGGACAATTCCTGAACCGGAACCGGCCGTGAATCAAAGGTGAACATGTCATGAAAACCGATGGAAACATAGAAAATATATTGTGGCCTAACGATCTGTCGAAATGTTCAGAAGAAGCGCTGCCCCATGTTCTGTCATTAGCAAAACAATATGGTGCAGCGGTTCATGTGCTTTACGTTGCCGAAGATCTCTCGCATCATGATCCTTGGTACGGAGAGTTCAACACTTCTCATATTGACAAAATATTAAGCTGGGAAATAAAAAAAGCAAAGGAACGTCAGCAAGAATTTTGCCGAAAGGGCTTGGAAGGTTTTGTGGGATATTCTATAAAAATCGAGGTCGGCGATCCAGCTCGTATCATTCTGGATTTTATAGATAAATACACGATCGATATGGTCGTAATGTGTCGAAAAGGGAAAAAAAATAATTTCCTTATGGGCGGGGTAGCCCAAAAAATCGTAGAAAATTCGCCGGTACCTGTCGTCATAACACCGAGTTCTAAGCGAATGGAAAAGTAAAGAATCCTGGCCCAGAGGACCAGGTTTTCCATGCTGGAATAAAAATTTCAGGTGTAGGGCTATCAAAATTGGTATTGGTAAGGATAAGAGATTGGGCAATAAACGGTGTCTATTCCATGCGATGAGAAAACGAAATTGTATTTAAATGCCAATGTCTGTGTCAAAAAATATCGATAATCTTCAAAAACCCTTGTTCATCCACACGTATGAACTTGAAAAATACAGTTACCCACCGGACTCCATGTTTGTGACCCAACGCGCCGCACAAACGCGCGAACTTCTGGTGCAGTTGGGTATTTTTGCGGGTGGCTGCGGCAGAGAATCATCCCCTGCGCCTGCAACTATCCAGGATTTAAATAAATTCCACTCGACAAAATACCTTGAAGCTTTGCAACGGGCGGCCAAGGGAAAAATGCCGGCAGAAAGTGTTCACATGGGGTTCGGCACATCCGATTGCCCGGTGTTCACCGATATGTTCGATTACGCTGCATGGGCTTGCGGGGCAACACTGACCGGGGCTGAGCTGATATTGTCCGGTGAAACCAATATTGCATTTAATCCATCCGGGGGGTTTCACCATGCGAAGGCCGAAAAAGCCTCGGGATTCTGTTATGTGAATGACCTGGTCCTGGCTTGCCTGCGTTTTGTGGAAAAAGACAAACGGGTTCTCTATCTTGATATCGATGCCCACCATGCGGACGGTGTACAGGACGCTTTTTATTCCACTGACGATGTAATGGTAATATCCATGCATGAAAGCGGCAAAACGCTTTGGCCCTGGACGGGATTTGAAAATGAAATCGGCGATGGTGCAGGAAAAGGCTTCAATGTCAATATCCCCCTGCCTATTGGCATCTGTGATGAAGCTTATCTGGCAGTGTTCAACAAAATCGTCATTCCCCTGGCTAAATCTTATGATCCGGACATCTTTGTGCTCCAGTTGGGGATGGATGCGCTCGCCGGCGATCTTTTAGCGCATCTCGAACTGACAAACAATGTCCATGCCGAAATTGTCGAAAGGATTCTGGGTTTCAACAGGCCCGTGCTCGCTACCGGCGGCGGGGGCTATCATGTCGAGAATACGGTCAGGGGATGGGCGCTTGTCTGGACCGTCCTGTGCGGACTGAGTCATGGAAATGATTTGAATCTCGGCATGGGCGGAACAATGCTGCAAAATTCGGAATGGGCAGGCGGGCTGCGGGACCGTGTTTTAACGACAAATGCTGACCATTGTAAATCAGTGGAGGCTGCCATCCACGAAACCGTTCAGTCATTAATTCAAAATGTATTCCCGTATCATGGTATCTATTAAAGCTAAAAATGCTAATTGGGGTAAACATGCAGATTCTGGATGATTTAATTTCGACACTGAATTTCAACGCCTCGATTAAAGATATACGCCAGGGGGTCTTTCACACCGGTGTTCTGACCCGCTATTGTGGATTGGCAGCAACGCTGCCGCAGGATGCACTCCGCCAGGAACCGCCCATGGTAAAAGAACCCGGTTTCCTGTTGCATCGATCGCCTATAGAACTGGCCCGTCTTTCCTATTCCCCAAGCATACTTGAAGCAGACAATCTGATTCCCAGGGCGGATGTTGTCGCCATAACGGGTACTGCCTTGACGAACCATACTATGGAACACCTGCTTGGACTTTGTAGCCCCAATGCCTATGTCATCGCATTGGGAGATACAGCCCCTTTGTCCACCATCCTGTTTGACCACGGATTGGATGCCATATCAGGCACAAGGGTATACGACGCCAACCTGGCCTTGCGATGTGTCAGCCAGGGTGGAAACTTCAGACAAATCAAGGGTGTCAAACGTTTAACCCTGATGAAGCAAAAGGAATAGACACCATGTATCATTACCTTTTTGGTCCGGTACCTTC
>QMMS01000298.1 GCA_003647375.1 Deltaproteobacteria bacterium | reverse complement strand
GGGCATGCTTTCAGGGGTGCCCTTTATCGTTTTAGAGTGATTTCCGGGGAAGAAAACCACACGCCCGCTCTCGCCTTTTGTACGATGCTTCGGACATCTCACTCTTTACCCCATAGTTGCATAAGCAACATGGCAAAGTATAGATAATGGCCTGTTAAATTTACCAATATCGTTGCGATAGTACAAGTTCCCGGATTTCTCTACTGGTGTATTCAAAGGATGGCATCTTTTTTGCCATGTTGTTTACCCTTCGGGAAAACCGGAGAACTTCAGATCCTGCGTTGCTTAGGGTTCGAAGTAAAAAACTACGACTTCACCCTTAGACGCCTTGACTCTGAAGTCCTCCGGTTTTTGCAACGTTGGGGTTTACATGATGCCTATCCTGCGCGTGAATCACAACTTACCCTTTGATGATGGGTACTGCTTGCTTTTCCGGAGAAAAATAAGCAAAACAATGAAAGGCGAAAGGTATTTTGCATGAATATCTACATCGGAAATTTATCATTTAACACCACGGAAGAGACGTTGAAATCCTTGTTCGCAGAGTTTGGCGATGTCGAAAATGTCAAAGTGATCAAGGACAGGTTTTCCGGCAGATCAAAAGGATTCGGATTCCTTGAAATGCCCAGCAACTCAGAAGCGGATCAGGCAATCAAGGCATTGAACGGAAATCGCATTGACGGCAACAATATTAAAGTAAAGCCCGCAGATTCAGGCGGGAAAAAAAAGACCAAACGCCCTTTTCGAAGAAGGGATTATTAAAACAGAAACAATTCTATTTGTATAAGGAACTTAATCATTTGAATTTTAAAAATTTTTTATTTCACCCCCCGGTTGCGGCGGGTATTGAAGCCGCAGGCTATTCCACACCAACCCCTATTCAAACCCAAGCCATTCCCAAGGTTATGCAAGGTCGTGATTTAATGGGACTGGCCCAGACCGGCACCGGAAAAACAGCTGTCTTTGTGTTACCGATTTTACATCGATTGCTGCATGGAAAGCGCGGACGTGTTCGTGCCCTTATCGTTGCTCCTACCCGTGAACTGGCCGAACAAATTCATGAGGCCATTGAAGTTCTGGGAGTTAAAACCGGCTTGCGAAGCATTACGGTTTATGGCGGCGTTGGTATTCAACGACAGATTCAGTTGTTGAAACGTGCTGATATTGTTGTTGCCTGCCCCGGGCGGCTTCTCGACCATATTGGACGGAAAACCGTCGATCTTTCACACGTGGAAGTGCTGGTGCTCGACGAAGCCGACCAGATGTTCGACATGGGTTTTTTGCCGGATATTCGCCGGATTTTGGGTCATCTGCCAAAACCGGATCGCCAGACCTTATTGTTTTCGGCTACCATGCCCAGTCAAATACGTCGTCTGGCTGATGACGTCTTAAAGAACCAGGTCAGGGTTCAGGTTGGGCACGATGCGCCTGCAGAAACGGTCAGCCATGCCTTTTATCCTGTGGCCCGGCATTTGAAGACAGCGCTTCTGCTCAAGTTGCTTGGCAATACGAGCACCGATGCTGTCCTGGTTTTCACGCGTACCAAACATCGCGCCAAGCAATTGGGAGGAAAACTGGCCAAGGCCGGTTATCGTTCAACCTCTTTGCAGGGGAACTTGTCCCAGTCGCGGCGTCAGGATGCCATGGGCGGTTTCAAATCGGGTAAATATCAGGTGCTGGTGGCCACCGACATTGCAGCCCGCGGCATCGACGTATCCAATATTTCCCATGTCATCAATTATGATATGCCTTCCACCCCTGATACCTACATCCACCGTATCGGGAGAACCGGCCGGGCCGAAAACAGCGGCCAGGCATATACCCTGATAACCGATGAAGACAGGCAGATGGTAAGAGCCATCCATGGGGTTATGGGGATGCCGGTGGAACACCGCACTTTGACGGATTTCAATTATCATGCCCCCATGGCAAACCCCAGCGGTCAACCTAGACCTCGCGGAGCAAAGCCTCTGCCAGGCAGCCGGCGCAGACCTCGGGGCGGGAATGGCCGCAAACAAAATAGCCGGCCCGCTAAAGGGGCCTTTGCCTGGCTTTCGCCTCAAAAAGCAAGGAGAAGCGGTGGACGCGTCGGATCGTCCGTCTAACCCGTATAGTGCTACGGGGAATGTGCTTGTTGTTGCGGTTCAATGACGGGGTGATCATTATATCCTCAATGGCACAAAGCTCTTTGTTGAAAACCCTCTCATATTCGGTTATATCCTGTGCGTGGCCAACGATGTATCGGTCTGGTCAACGGATGACGCGATAAGTATATTCCTGGTAGACGTGTTCTGCCGTGCGCCAGTGCTTCGCAGCAAATGATTCTGTCTATAACAGATTTGCTTGCTAACCCTGTGACAAGCCGCGGGGAATGCACTCGCTGTTGCGGTTCAGACAGACGGCCAAAAAAATTTGCCATGGATAAAATGAGGAGAGAAAATGGCTGAACAGGATTTATTGTACAGGATCAAGAGCCGGATCGCCTATTTCACCATCAATCGAGAAGCCCAACGAAACACCATCAGCGCCGATGTCGTGGCTCTCTTTTTTAAATATCTGGACCAGGCCGAAAATGATCAGGCGGTCAGGGCCGTTTGCATCACGGGTGCCGGTCAAAAAGCATTCTGTGCAGGGGCCGACCTGGGTGGGAGTATGAGCAGCGACGGCCTGGATGGTTTTCAAAATTATGCCGACCTGTTAAAACGTATCGCCACGTTCCCGAAGCCTACCGTGGCACGGGTCAACGGCTATTGTCTGGCAGGTGGAACCGGGTTCATGCTGGCCTGTGATATCGTTATCGCTGCCCACAACGCCCGTTTCGGGACACCGGAGGTCAATGTCGGTCTGTTTCCCATGATGATCGGCGCATTGATTTTCAGAAATGTCCTCAGAAAGAAGGCCATGGAAATGGTACTCCTTGGAGAAAAACTGACGGCTGAACAAGCCCTGGAAATGGGAATGATTACCCGGGTTGTTCCGGCAGACAAGCTGGATGTGGAAGTCGACAACGTTCTTCAAATACTGTCCGAAAAGAGCCCCATCGGGATAAAGATCGGTAAGGAAGCGTTTTATAAAATGGCGGATATGCCGTTTGAGGAGGCCGTCGATTATCTTTCCGGTCAGTTGAAAGCAGTTGTGTCCACTGACGATGCCAAGGAAGGGATTACCGCATTTCTCGAAAAACGAAAGCCCCATTTTACCGGCAAATAGCCACCCGAAAGCCGGGAGAAACCGCCTCGGCCGAAAACATTATCGACTTTTGCAAAGAGAAGCTGGCAATATACAAAGTGCCGAAAATTGTCGAGTTTCGTGATGAATTGCCCAAATCGGCGGTGGGAAAGATCCTGAGAAAGATTTTACGGGACGAAGAGGCTGCAAAAAAAATACGATGATGTTCAAGTTCAAAATATATTGATGCAGATGTACATGGGTCGTAACCGGTTCCCCATCGGCAGAAACCTGGTTACGACCCACAAAACTGTTACGGGTTTCACTTATTTGCCTGTGAATACAGGATCTCTTTTTTCCAGAAATGCGGTAAAACCTTCGATACAGTCGTTTGATTGGCCGACGATTTTCGATCCCTCCGTTTCAACCGCGAGTCCTTTATCCAGACTCTGGTACGAGCCGGCTGAAATCGCTTTAAGAACACAACTGACGGCGATGGGTGGCCGTTGGGCAAGTCTTTCGGCAAAGGCAAACACGTCTTCCATCAGTTTTTCCGGTGGGGAGATTTGATTAACCAGGCCGATTTCGAGGGCCTCTTTGGCATCGATTTTTTTGCTGAAGAGTATCATGTCAAGCGCTTTGGCCTTGCCGACGATCAGGGGCAGGCGCTGTGTTCCGCCCCACCCGGGTATGATCCCGAGATTTAATTCGGTCAGACCCAGCAGGACTTTGGGGCCATCTGCCATGATTCGAAACTGACAACACATGGCCAACTCAAGGCCGCCGCCTAAAGCGAAGCCATTGATTGCGGCGATAACCGGTTTGGGAAACCGGTCGATCTGTCGCCACAAGTCCCGACCTTTGGGGCTAGTCTCGTGGCTGTTTGCTGCATCGCTCACATCGAATCCGGCAGAAAAGCATTTCTCTCCGGCGCCGGTGAGGATGACGACACGCACTTCCTTGTCGGCTTCAACATCATCCACGGCCTTTTCAAAATCGAGCATTGTCGCCAGGTTCCAAGCGTTTGCCGGTGGGTGGTTAATGGTAATGACGGCGATGTGACCCCTTTTTTCGAGCACGATATTTTCAAGTTCCATGGTAAACTCCTAACCCGGATAAACCGGTAAAGAAAAAAATACGGGATTATAACCCAAAAGAAGGTTGGTGGTATCGCGGATGGATAATCCCTGTACGAACGTGAAAAACTCGCTCCCAAGAGACCGTAATGCCGAACAGGGCCGCATCTTTAAGATGAATTTTGTTTTTTGAATACCGGCTGCGTTTATCTGGTTATATTTACACCTGTTCGGCATAACGGGCTCTAGGGACCTCAGACAGTTTCACTTTCGTACAGGGATCACCCATCCGCTTTCGGGGTTGCCTTTTTATTGGTTATAATCCTGAAAAAATATCAAGAAAAACTGCAATAATATTTCGTGTTTTCGTGATTTGATTATTTGTAAGCTCCGTCTTTTATCATCTGTGTGGGTTTGAATATTTCCTTGTTGAATTTTTCTGCAAGGCCTTCGAGCCGTTTGGTCAGATCTTCGGGCTCAATTCCCTTGATCAGGGACATGGGGCCGAAAGGGCTTCCGGTGGCATTCATGATGGCCGTGTCCACATCTTCGAGAGCACAGGCACCTTCGGCAACGATTTTCGTAGCTTCGTTGGCATTGACGGCAACCAGATCCATGGGATCGAGTTTGTCGGTGGCCCTGGACACATCGATTGCCGGCCGGCCCCCTGACCAGTCAAACAGGCCTTTGCCGGTTTTTTTACCCAGTTCGTTGGCTTCAAATTTTGCGGTAAGGGTTTCCCCTGCGCGGAAATCTTCGTGGATGGCTTCTGCAAAATAAGCACTGCCGTGATAGTTGATGTCGAGTCCGGTGTAGTCCATGGTTTCATACGGGCCCATGGGAGATCCCATATTTCTGAAAATAGCATCCACCGCTTCGGGATCGGCAATTTTTTTGTCCAGGATACAGCCCAGGAGCACACCGCTGGGGGCCTGGCAGCGGTTCACGATAAATCCCGGAACATCCTTGTGGACTCTTACCGGGACTTTGTTGTTTTTCATTACAAAATCGTAGCCGATCTGCATGGTCTCTTCCGTGGTTTTGTCGCCTTTGATGACCTCCACCAGCTTCATGATTACGGCCGGGTTGAAATAGTGCAGGCCCAACACCTTTTCAGGTCTGTTTGTGGCCGCTGCAATCTCCGTAATTTTCATGGTGGAGGTGTTGGATGCGAATATAGTGTGGGCCGGGGCTGCTGCATCCATGATCTTGAAGGTTTCTTTTTTGAGATCCATGATCTCGGGAATGGCTTCGATTACCAGGTCGGCCTCTTTGACCGCTTCTACCATGTCCGTGCACGGAACCATCCGTTCGGATTTGATTTTCTCGAAATGATCGGCCGGCACCTTTCCCTTAGATACCAGTTTTTCCAGGCTGGCATTGATCCGCCCCACACCCCGATCAACGAATTCCTGGTTGATGTCCCGTAAAAAGACTTTGTAACCTGCAATCAGGGCCACTTCCGCGATGCCGTGTCCCATGTC
>QMMS01000297.1 GCA_003647375.1 Deltaproteobacteria bacterium | reverse complement strand
TCCAGTTTCTCAATGATACCCCGGGTGACAAAAAGGCCCAACCCGGTCCCTTCCCCGGGGGGCTTTGTACTGAAAAACGGTTCGAATATTTTAGCCAGATTCTCCCGGGGGATGCCTCCCCCGGTATCGCTGACCGTGATCATCTGGCTGTCGCCGACATCTTCTGTGGCAATGGTAATTGTGCCGGCGGATTTTATGGCATGAATGGCATTGGTCAGCAGGTTCAGCAATACCTGCCGTAACTGATAAGGATCACTTTGGATAGGGCTCAGTGATGGATCCATGCGGCGTACAATTTCAATGTCCTTGTTTTTAATCTCATGGGTGATGAGTCGAATAGCCTCTTCTGCCAATTCCGTCACGTTCACTTCCGAGACAGCCGATCCTGATTTTCCAACAAACCCCAAAAGCTGATGGGTGATCCTGCTCGCTCTCTCGACGCTTTTTTCCACCTTATCCAACGCCTTTGTAAAATCATCACGGCGGGGCATGTCTTTCAGTTCATCTCTGGCAAACAATTGCTGCATCCATCCTGCCGATTCTCTGATAATGGCCAGGGGGTTGTTTATCTCGTGCGCCACACCGGCCGCCAGAGTCCCCAGGGATGCCAGCCGTTCGGTGGCGATCATCTGCTGCTCCATTTGCTTTCTGTATTCGGATTCCTTTTGCTCGGCCGCTATTCTTTGAATCTTATCGTAAGCTTGAATTATTTTATTATAAAGATGTTCCAGCTCGATAGGTTTCATCAAGTAGTCAAAGGCACCGGATTTAATCCCCTCAATGCCATCGAAAGTTGTGGCGTGCCCTGTGAGTAAAATTACCTCGGTTGCAGGATATGTGGCATTGATATTTTGCAACACCTCGATACCACTCATACCGGGCATCTTGACGTCCAGAATCACCACATCCATCGCCTTTTTCTCGAGAATCGACAGGCATTCATTCCCGTTGGACGCCTGATCGCAATTTAGGCCTCTTTTGGCCAGACGTTTGGCAATGGTTTGACGGAAGTGATCTTCATCGTCCACCAGAAGAAGACGGATGGGTTGACGTTTATGGTTGTCGCCTGTTTTCATACGAGCCCCAATATTTTCCACCATACCCCTGCCACAAGAACCAAAACGCTCAACAAAATGGGTGTGGCAACAAGGCCTACCTTTGTCAGATCGGACGCTCTAAAATACCGGTAGCTATACGCTATGGCATTTGGAGGGCAGCCAATCACCAACAGCATGGCAAAAGAGGTGGCCAACCCAAGACACAATGCCATCACAATGGGATTCACCCCTTCAAGTTGGGCAATGGGTATCACAATCGGCAATATCAAAGCCGCGGCAGCGACGTTGGCCATAGCATTGGTTACCAGGGCACCGAAAACGGCTACCCCGATAAAAAGCACCAGCCAGCCGCCTCCCTGAACCAGGGGGAAAAAAAGATGGGCGAAATAAGCGGCCGCCCCTGAAGCTCCCATGGCCAGACCCAGTGAAATGCCACCACCAAAAATAAACAGAGCCGTGCCCCACTCCAGGTTTTTGTGAATATCGTCCCATTCCAGAACACCGGCCAGAACCAGTGCGGTAACACCCAGCATGCCGGTAACGGAATAATCTATACCATGAAGCCCCTTGGTCAGCCAAAGAATGAATGAAAGACCAATAATTGCCAGGGCTTTTTTTTCAACAAGGCTCCATGGCCCCAATTCTTCATCTAATTTCGGCATTTTGAATTTGGGATCCGGCCGGAAAACCAACCATACAATACCAACGGCAATCGGTACGGTAATAATGGCAGCCGGCATGGCATACTTGATCCAGTCGAAAAAGGTAATTTCTATGCCGGTGAATTCAAGCAGGAATGCGGCAGCCACCATGTTGCGACCACCACCCACCAGGGTGCCCATGCCGCCGCAAGAGCAGGCAAACGGCAAGGATAGCATCATGAATTTTGCCGTATCGGAATGGGGCTCGATATTGACCGCCCGCATCAACGGCAGCATGGTCACGATTCCCACGGCACAGGCGGCGGCATCGTGCATGAAAGAAGATGCCAGGCCCAAGCTGATGGCAATGATAAAGGTGAACTTGGTAACGCTGTCCCCGGCCTTTTTAATAATAAAATATCCCAGGCGCCTGGTCAGCCCTGCTTTTTCCAGGGAAATGGCAAAAATCAGGCAGCACATGATAAAAACCACCACCGGATGCATATAAGGCGCCCACGCATCTTTTACATTTCCAATATCCATAATCACGAGAAAGACACCGATACAGATGGCCGTGATCTCGAGGGGAATGGGCTCGGCCACAAAGAGAAAAATCAACATGGCCAGAAGAGCCAGAAAACGCTTTGCTTTAGGCGAAAGGCCGTCTACATAGTCAATCTGCAGGTCTTTCAATTTCAGACTTTCAGCCGTTTCTTGCAGGTATTTTCCCGGAGATTTAAACGTCTTCGGGCTTTTGACCTCAACCATATATTCTTGCGTTGAGTTGCCTGCGTTGTCGATAAGCTTAAAATCATCTTTGATATGCTGAAAAAAGAAGTGGTTGCTATCGCCTTTTATTGTAAATCTGGTTCCTTCCGGTCTGGGCAGCAATAGAACAACGACACAGAGAACAACCGCCACGCCAAGCAGAAACCATTTTGATTTAAGAAACATCTATTCCCCTTTCGTCCCGCTTGCGATGCGCATACGCCTCCATGATTTTTTCCACCAAGTCTTCCAGTTCACACGGTTTGGTGAGGTAATCAAAAGCCCCCAGCTTGATTCCCAGTCCGGCATCTTTAGCTGATCCATGCCCGGTCAGCATGATGACAACCAATTGGGGATGCATCATTTTAAACACTTTAAGCACTTCGATACCGTCCATGTCCTCCATCTTCAAATCCAGGACCGCCACATCAAACTCTTGACCGCGAAGCACCCGAATAGCCTCTGTGCCGCTATACGCCTTGGAGATATCCATATTCCTTCGCTTGAGCCTCTTTGACACAATATCTACGAAATCTTTTTCATCGTCGATTAGAAGAAGACGAACAGGATCGGAATTTATGATTTTAGTTTTACGGGTCATTTTTTCATTAATTCAGGGTTTTCTATTACTTCCGGTTGTCTGTCGGAATCCGTTTGAAACGGAAGGGAGATTGAAAAGGTGGTACCCGTTCCCACCGTACTGCTCACTTCGAGTTTTCCACCCATTTTTTCAATAATTCCATAACAGATCGAAAGGCCCAGACCGGTTCCCTTGCCCACCGGTTTAGTAGTGAAAAAGGGATCAAATATTCGGTCCAGGTTGGCTTCGGGGATTCCTTCTCCTGTATCGGATACTACAATGGTAAGGTCATTTCCTCTCTGATGCGACGATATCGTCAACGTACCGCCATCGTGACCCATGGCATCGATAGCGTTGTTGATCAGGTTAAAAACAACTTGCTGCAACTCAGATATGGAAGCTCTTAAAGAAGGAAGATTTTGCTGAAAATCGGTCTCTATTTCCACCATGCCGTATTTGGCCCGCTGAGATGCAAGCGCCACGAGTTCCTCTAACAACTCGTTTATATTCACGTCCTCAACAGTCGTGTCGGTTTTGCGGGCAAAGCTGAGTAATTTATGGGTAATTTCCTTGCATCGTTTCCCCTGGGTTTTAATCTGGGCGATGGCCCTTTCGAATTCGTCGGTATTTTCACTTTTTTCAAATTCTTCTTCTTCCAGCAAATCTCCCATCCAACCGGCTTCCTCCACCATAATGGCGACGGGGTTGTTGATTTCGTGGGCGATGCCGGCGGCCAATTCCCCTACCGAGGCAAGTTTGCCGGTTTCAACAACTTTTTTACTCATCATCTGCTTTTCTGAATCCGCTTTGGCGACACGTCCGATAATCATCTTGGAGAGGGTAAAGGCCATGATGATAATGCCAATCACACCAACAAGCATCAGGGCCGTCGTCATCATGAATGTTTTACGCAGGTCGGCAAATGCATCGGCCATCCGTTGCTGGTATACAAACAACCAGTCTCCGTTTTTGATGGGAGCCGCAATGTAGATGTTTTTATCCTGGGAGTTGTACGATTTAGTTGTAATACGGATCTTTCCGGGGAAAACGTGGGATTTTGCATAAAATTCTTCATAAAGGGTTTTACTGTCAATACTACCCATAGTAGGCCGTGCCATGGGCGTGGTTTGCAGTTTTCCCTCTTTGTTCAAGATAAACGCAAAGCCGGTTTGGCCGAGGCGGATATTTTCAACCAAGGTGGTGAATGCGACAAAGTCGATGGTCGCCCGTAAGATCCAATGACCATTTCCCAGATTATTGCGCACCGCAATGATAAAGTGGGGCAGGCCCCTGAGCCCTAAAAAGACATCGCTGATGAAATATTCGCTTTGAATTGATTTACGAAACCACTCTGCATTCGAGTAATCGGCCTTACCTAATTTAAAAGGTCCTGCATAGGCAATTTGTTCGCCAAGGGCAGTGACAACGCCTATGTCAACAAAATCCTGACCAAAATCTTTTTGGAGCACAGCCAGACGCTCTTGCAGGAAGGGTTCGTCTGCCAGATTTTCCCAACCACAACTATCGGTTAAAAAGCGGATGTCGCTGAGTTTTTCCTGTAAGTAATTGTCGATGTTCTGAGAATGGCTTTGAACCAGTTCACGAAGGTGGTCGTAGACCTTTTCATGATAGGAAGCACGAAATTGACCGTAAATCGTAATGCTGACAAGCAGCAGGGGAATGATGGAGACGATGATGATGATCAGGATGATATTGCGGTTCAATGAATGCAAATAATGATCGGTCAAATGGTTATCTTTCGTCATATTCGTACCACCTAAAACCCGCGTTTTGCTAGAATTTCTTTAATGTGGGCTTCCTGAATTTTTTCATCGTGATTCCGCTTTTTCCGTGTAGCCTCATGAACTTTGCCCATCAATTCTTCCATGGCACAGGGTTTCATCAGGTAATCAAAAGCGCCAAACCTCATTCCTTCAATGGCTGATTCTACCGTGGCATGGGCGGTGAGCATGATGACTTCGATTAACGGGTGGGCAACCTTCATTTTCTTCAGGGTTTCGATCCCATCCATACCCGGCATCTTGACATCCAGGATCACCACATCAACGTTATGGTGTTCCGCCAGGGTTTCCAATGCCTCTTTACCACTAAAGGCTGTAATTACCTCCAAATCTCTTTTTTTCAGGCGTTTGGTCATGGTTTCTACAAAACCGACCTCATCATCGACCAACATTACCAAAGGGGTACTCATTGCTGAAGTGGTATTCATTTTACGTCTCCTTACCCGTGACCTGCTCCCGGTTTTGTGCTGCTTGTCAAGTTAGAATCCAGTACACTTTATCTCTACTAAATGTAAACCAAACCGGATCAAAGGTCAAGAATTGTACATATTTCTAATGTAAGCTCAGGATCAGTTTTTGTTGGAGCAAAGCCTGTGCCAAAAGCGAAAGTATTGTGAATATGTCCTGATTTTATTGAAGAAAACATGATACAGATAATTGCTGAGTAAAGAAAAGGGAAGGTGTTTGGGGTTGTGGGTGTCAGGATTTTTTACAGTTTGTTAAAAAATTGAGCTGTGCAATGGCTATCTGTATGATATCGACGCGCGCGTAGCGTCTGAACTAACTGCACATTGTGGGCGCTGTTGCGGCTTGAAAACTCTGAGCACATAATTTATGGCATATATTGTGCGTATAGTGTAAAGTCAATGTCATTAACTTAAGGTG